>CALKVR010001407.1 GCA_938004815.1 uncultured Polyangiaceae bacterium
GGCGCCGTCGGAGCGTCGGAGCGCGCGCGCGTGCCGCGCTCGCGCATCCATGCGTCGACCTCCGAGATCTTCAGCTTCCAGAGCTTGCCGATCTTGGTGGCGGGCAGACCCCGCTGCTCGATCCAGCGGTAGACCGATATTTTGCCTACGCCCAAATGGGCCGCGACGTCTTCGATCGATACCCAAGGCTCTGCCACGCGACCGTCTCCGCGCTCGAGGTTGGAATGAGGTGAGTGCATTCCGTGAATCGACTTTCTTACCTGGCGGAGAAAAGCCGTTCAATGCAGATCAAAGTCGACGATAGTGAGCGATTGCGGACACGGTGGCGCCGATCAGGGCGCAACCGCCACACCTGAGGCACAGCGTCACGGCCCTCGGACGACCGCCCGGCTCGCTCGAGCCGCCGGGCGCGCGCTACCGGCACGAAACTGGCCTCCCCGCCGGCGTGGGCACTCACCTCCTTCGCGCTGCGCTCTGTTCCCTCGTCTCGCTATCGCCCGCATGCGGCGTCGGAGATGGCTTCGTCGACGCCGATGACGACGGCGTCGGTGGCCGCAGCGATGGAGACGAATGGGGCCCGCATGGCGCCGGCGTGCCGAGCGGTTTCGTCGGCCCCGTGACGCTTCGCTTCGGCGACGGCGCCACATGCGGTGACCTCGGCGACCCGATCGCAGCCGGCTACGAGGGGCTGCTCGGCGAGCCCGCGGTCTGCGGTGCGTGCAGCTGCGAGGTGGTGGGGTGCGACGCCGCGGTGACGGTGACGCGGTCGGGCGACGACGACGCACCCGCGTGTTCAGGCTGCGCCGAGACCGTCTCGCTCGAGGTAGGGGCTTGCGTGAACCTGAAAGAGGGGGCGGGCTGCGGAGGCGGCCCGGGCGACGGAGCGTACGCGGTCACGAGCGTTGCGCTCTCACCCGCGACGTGCACGGCGACCTCTCCTCCGCCGGTGATCCCACCGATCGCGTGGATGTCCTACGCCGTGGTCTGTGCACCGAGCGGGGCCGGGCTCGTCCCGGGTCTGTGCATCGCAGCTACGGGCGAGCGCGAGTGCCCGGCGCCCTGGACCGAGCGGCGGGTGCTCTACGCGAGCCATGCGGATACACGAGGGTGCAGCGACTGCGGCTGCACCCCGCCCGCGTGCGCAGGCACCGTCGAGCTCTACGACGACAAGTGTGATGCCGAGCACGCGACTGGGCTCGTGGACGCACCCCTCGGCTCGACTTGCGCCGTCGTCTCGGACGACAAGCCCAAGGCACGCTTCGTGCTGAACCCCAGCTCAATGCAGTGCCAGGCAGTCGGCTCCGAACCGGTCGGTCAAGCCACCGGGACGGAGCCCACGACCGTTTGCTGCACGGAATAGGCAAAAAACACCATGGACTCGGGCCTCAATCGAACGGAACTCGAACGGCGAATCGGCCACAACCTCCGCGGCAAGTGGCGTCTGCAGCGCTTGCTCGGGTTCGGGGGTACGGCCGCCGTCTACGCGGCGGTTCACCGCAATGGGCTGCACGGCGCGGTGAAGGTCCTGCACCACGAGCTCCGGAGCAACGAAGAGGCTCGGGGGCGCTTCCTCTACGAGGGCGTCGTCGCGAACCGCGTCAAGCACAGCGGCATCGTCAACGTGCTCGACGACGACGTCACCGCCGATGGCACGCCGTTCCTGGTGATGGAGCTCCTCGACGGAGAGCCGGTCGACCACATCACGCAGCGCAGCCCCGGCGGTAAGCTGAGCGTCGAAGAGACCTGCCGCATCACGCTGCAGCTGCTCGATGTCCTCGAGGCCGCCCACGCATGTGGGATCGTCCACCGCGACATCAAGCCCGAGAACCTCTTTCTCACCAAGTACGGGCAGCTCAAGCTCCTCGACTTCGGCATCGCCTCGTCCGAGTCGGCCGATGACAAGCGCGTCGTCACTCGTTCGGGTTACACCATGGGCACGCCCGGCTACATGCCGCCCGAGCAAGCGACCGGTGATTGGGACGTGGTCGGCCCGCGCTCGGACATCTGGGCGGTGGGCGCTTCGATGGTCGCGATGCTCACCGGCGAGCGCGTCCACGAGCACTCGTGCATGCACAAGCTCCTGCAGCGGACGGCGTCGACCCCGGTGGCGCCCATCCGCGACAGGCTCCCCGGGCTCGCCCCCGCCATCGCCGGCGTCATCGATCGGGCGCTCGCGTTCGAGATCGAAGATCGATGGGAGTCGGCGGCGCAGATGCGAGCCGCGCTCGAGGTCGCGCTGCTGCAGGGCAACCCGACGCTCCCCGCCTTCCCGGTGCAAGAAGAGGTGGCTCCCACGGTCCGGTGGATTCCGCGCCGCGTGAGGAACGCCAAGTCATCTCGCCTCGTCGGCGCGATCGCGCTGTCGTTCGGTATCCTGCTCGGAAGCGGCATCGCCAAGCACACGCTCGCGCGAGCGTCGTCTGCGCCGGAGACCACCGCCACGCCGGTCCCCAGCGCCTCCACCATCGCCGCGAGCCCGGCCTCGGGCCCGGCCACCGACCCGGCGATCGTCCGCCTGTCGCAGAGCGTGGCAGCGCGTCCGAGCGCGGCGCCCGCTACCACGGTGGCGCAGAATGCACAGAGCCCGATGCGCCGCCACGTCGCGCCCGCCGCCGCGGCCGAGACGACGTACGACGAGCTCGGTGGCGCGGCCGCGACCGAGCCGTCGCCGGCCAAGCAGATCCGCTTCGTCGACGCCGATCAGCTCTTCCGCACCCGCCTCTGAGGAGCCATGCGCAGACCATTAGTCGTCGCTTCGTGTGCAGTGCTCGCGACCCTCGCCCCCTCCGCGTTCGCCGAGGAGCTCGGGGGCACGGTCGCGGCGCAGGTGCTCTTCGATCGCGGCCGGAGCGCGTTCGACGCCGGCCGCATCGAAGAGGCGTGTGCCGCGTTCGAAGAGAGCATGCGGCTCGACCCCGCGAACGGCACGCTCCTCAACCTCGCGCGGTGCCACGAGCAACAGGGGCGCGTCACCACCGCGTGGAGCGAGTACCGCGACGCCCTCGACATGTCGCGAAGGCTCGGTCAGCTCCAGCGCGCCGCGGTCGCCGAAGCGGCCATGGCGCGGCTCGAGCCGCGCCTGCCCAAGCTCAAGGTCGTCATGACCGCCCCCCCACCCGGGGTGGTCATCACGCACAATGGCACGAGCCACCGCGCCGCGTTCTTGGGCGCGGCCATGCCGGTCGACCCCGGCGCCCACGTCATCTCGGTCTCGGCCCCGGGCCGCGAAGCCTACGAGACGACGGTGCACGTCGACGAGGCCGACACCCACGAGGTCGTGGTGCCGGCGCTCGACGTGGAGACGGTCGGCGATCGGCCATCGCCGCTCTTCTACGCCGGCGTGGTGTCCGGCAGCGTGGCCCTCACGAGCCTCGTCGCCGGCGCGGCGCTGGGCGGCGTCGCGCTCGCGCAGCAAGCCGACGCCGAGTCGGATCCGCAGCTCTGTCCGCAAAAGCGCTGCACACCGCTCGGCCGCGCTCAGGTCGACAGCGCCGAGACGAAGGCCGACGCCGCGGTCGCGCTCCTCTCGATCGGCGGCGCCCTCGCGGCTGCATCCGCCGTGATGCTGGTCGTCGATCGCACCCGCACGCCCGAAGAGGCACCGGCCGAGGCTACTGCGACGCTGGTGCCTTGGGCGGGTCCCCAGAGCGGCGGCTTCGCGTTCGCGTCCGCATGGTGACGCCGACCAGGTAAGCTGTGCGCTGTCGTGCCCCGCAGCGCGCACTCCCCCGTCGTCACCACGATCCTCGCCGCGATGCTCGCAGCGTGCGGGGCTCGGTCCGACCTCGACGTCGGCGACTCGATAGACGAGGCGCCCGCCGCGCGCTGTGGTGACGGGCGCGTCGACCCCGGCGAGAGCTGCGACGACGCCGGCCGCACCGACGGCGGGTGCACCGACGATTGCCGCCTCGACACCTGCGGCAACGGCGTCCTCGAGCCGCGTGAGGCCTGCGACCGGGGCAGCTTGAACGAGGACCGGCCGGCCCTCGGCGTCCTGCAAGGCGACACCCTGCGCGCCCTCGTCCCCCACCCCATCGATACGACCCCCGACGTCTACTATTCGTATACGTCCGAGAGCGCTCACACCGGGTTCGAGGCCGTCCGAACGAGCAGGCTCTTCTTCACGTACGGGCCCGGCGGCCTCGCGCTCACCACGCTGCACGGCATCGATCTCGACTCGTCGGGCGTGATGCAACCCAAGGGCGTGGTGGAGCAGACGTTCTCGGGGGTGCCCCTCGGCGCCGGCGTGGTCGTCGCCGACGACGGCCCCCACGAGCTCGCCTCGGCGGGCTCGCTCTCGATCTTCGGGCGCTGGGCCTTTCAGGGGAACACCGACGGCGGCGCGATCGGTCCGCTCCCGTTTCCCGGCACGTGGACGATTCAGGTCGACGCCGTGTTCGAGACCGGCATCGACTCCTGGCAGGTCCTGGGGGATACCTGGGCGTACGAGTCCGCCCCGATCGATCTCGATGCCGCAGCGCCCGCCTTCCTCGTCGCGTACGAAACCCCGAGCCTCTGCCGGCGCGACTGCTCCGTCCCGCGCTGCGGCGACGGTCGCCTCGACGGGGGCGAGGTCTGCGACGACAACAACACGTCGTCCGGCGACGGGTGCCGGGCCGACTGCCGCGCGCGCGACTGAGCGCGGCGCTCGCGAAGCGCGCCGGATGGCCGCCGTACACGCGGCGCTGCTCGCCGTCGACGCCCGCTGCGATCGGGCCGCGCGGCGCGAGTCCGACCCCATCGGCTTCGTCCATCGGTACGACGCGCCGCTCGATCGCGAGATCGTCGCCCTCATCGCCTCGTCGTTCGCGTTCGGCAACGTCAAGGCGCTGCGCGCCAAGATCGCGGACTGCCTCGACCGCCTGGGCCCCTCCCCGTCCGCCGCGCTCGACGACGCCGCGCGGGTCCGGCGGGTGCTCCGCGGCTTCAAGCACCGCGTCTACACCGAGCACCACGTCGCCGCGCTCTTGCTCGGCGCGCGCGCGGTCCAGCGCGCGAGCGGCTCGCTCGGCGCGGCCCTCGCCGCCGCCTACGACCAGTCCAGCGGCGACCTGGTCTCGGCCCTGGCGTCATGGGCCGGCGCCATCCGCGCCGCGGGCGGGCTCAGCCGCACCGCCGGCAACGGCGCCGCGCACATCCTGCCGAACCCGCGCGGCGGGGGCGCCAACAAGCGCCTCATGCTCCTGCTCCGTTGGATGGTCCGCCCGGCCGACGGGGTCGATCTCGGCCTCTGGCCGCTTCCACCGGCCGCGCTCGTCATCCCCCTCGACGTGCACATCCACAAGCTCGGCCAGAACCTCGGCCTCACGCGTACCAAGACGCCCAGCTGGCGAGCGGCGCTCGAGATAACCGATGGCCTGCGCCGCTTCGATCCCGACGACCCCACGCGGTTCGACTTCTCGCTCTGCCACCTCGGCATGGTCCAACGCTGCCCGTCTCGCCGCGATATCCGCCGTTGCGAGGGCTGCGGGGTAAAGCCGGTCTGCCGGCATTGGGCCGAAAACTAGCCAAGGGCGTCGGTGCCATCTACGCTGACCGTCAGCGGTGAGTAGGCACGTGCACAAGCTTCGAGGCACCTTCGCAGTCGTCGTCTTCGTGGGCAGCGCGCTCGCGGCCGGGTTCCCGATGGGGTGCCTGCCCGAGCTGCCCGAGGCCAACCTGCCCGAGACCCCGAAGCTCGAGGCCCCGCAGATGCCCGAAATCCCGCAGTTCGAGCCGCCCGAGCAGCCCGAGCTCGCGCCGCCCGATGCGCCCCAGACGCCGGTCCCGAGCGGCCTCGGGGGCGGCAACTGCTGCATCCGCACCGGCGTCCTCGCCGAGTCGAAGTGCAAGGGCGCGGCGAGCTGCTGCGTCAAAGCGATCGAGGACATGGGCGCCTGCGAGGACGCGAAGGGCTTCTGGTTCTTCACGCCCGAGGGCTGCGCCGGCGCTTGCTAGGTTAGCTACCGGCGCGGGGACCCAAAGCGTCGCCACGCCGAGTCGACCTCATCGGCGAGCTGCCGTGCGAGCGTGACCACGTCGGCGCGGGTCGCGTCGAACGCTTCGCGCTGCGCATCGGCCTGGTACGCCCGAAGGCTCGCCGGATAGCTCACCCAAAGATGCCCGCCCAGTTGCACGGCGGCATCGACGACGAGCTCCTCGAGCTCGGCTTGGCTCCCGATGTCGGCGAGCGTGACCTCCTGATAGCCCGGGTCCCACGACTGTACCCAATACCGACGCCCGCCGAATAGCGGCACGAACCCGTGAACGTCCGGGACTCGCCGGCCGAGCAGCGCGTGAAACATCAGGACCAGCGACTCACCGTAGGTGGCCCTCCAGACACAGCCCTGCGCGTCGGGCGGCGCGCCTTGCCGCACTTCAATGACAATATCATCATTTTCACTCGCGGTCTCACCAGCGACTCGCAAGAGCGCCTTGCGTTCGAGCGCGCTCCCGAAGCCCATCGTCAGCCCGCCGAGGCGCACGAGATCCAAGCTCGTGCTCGGACGATCGGGCTGGATCCGGCGCATCGCCGCGCCGAACTTCGCCCACTCGGTCCGGACCTGCGCCTCGTCGGCGGGGGAGAGCGGACCGGTGAGCTCGTCGGCCCACGCCAACCAGGCGGCCCGGCTTTGGGGCGTCTTGGCGCGGAGCCGCCCGACCACGGCGGGGTCCCCGCCCCTCGTCGGCTCCGATTCGAGCGCCGCGCGCCAGGTGACCAAGAAGCGTTCGACCGCCGCGTCTGCGTCGCACGCCCATTTCGCGTCTTTGCATGCCAGGTGGATCGACGCCGCGTAGCGGACGGTGTCGACGACCACGGGGCCAAAGCCCGACCGATCGAAGTCCTCGAGCCCGAAGGTCTCGGCCGTGACGACGAACTGCTCGAGGTGCGCGTCGCCGTGCACCGCGCTCGTCGGGAGGGCAGTGCGCCGGTCGGCGAACGCCTCGCAGGCGCGGAGCTCGAACGGCTCCGCCAGCATGCGAAAGTAGCGAAACCGACTGGCCTCGAGCTTCGCGATGAGCGCCGGGCTGGCGCCACCCCGCGAGAGCTCCGCCCGATCGAGCTCGAAGCTCGCCGCCGGATGCCCGGACGCCGCAGGGGCGATCGGCGCCGCGGCCGGGGTACACGCGACGCCGGCCAAGAGGGAGAGACCGCAGAGGACGCGCCCGGCGCGAGACATCGACCCGTATCTTAGCTGCGAGCGGCCAGAGGAGCGCCCAGCACCTCGCGGACGCGAGCGGCGAGCGACGCGGGGGTGACCGGTTTCTGGATGTAGGCGATTTCCGACTCGAGGACACCGTGCCTGACGATGCTGTCATCGGTATAGCCCGACATGCAGAGCAGCTTCGTCTCCGGCCGCGTGGCGCGCAGACGCGCCGCCAGCTCGGGACCGCTCATCTGAGGCATCACGACGTCGGTGAGGAGCAGGTGAATCGGGCCCGCGTGCTTCTCGGCCGCCAGGATCGCCGCGCCCGGTCCGCTCGCCGCGATCACGCTGTAGCCGTGTCGCTCGAGCATGCTCACCACGACGGCGCGCACCGCGTCGTCGTCCTCGACCAGCAGGATGGTCTCGTCGCCGTCGAGCGTCACGGGCGACGACACCACGGCGAGCGGCTCGGCGTCACCGTTCACGCGCGGGAGGTACACCTTGAACGTCGTGCCCTTGCCGACCTCGCTGTAGACCCACACGTTGCCCCCGGCTTGCTGCACGATGCCGAACACGGTCGAGAGCCCCAAGCCCGTGCCCTTGCCCTGGCCCTTGGTGGTGAAGAACGGTTCGAAGATGTGCTCCTGTGTCGCCTTGTCCATGCCGACGCCGCTGTCCGAGACGGCCAGCATGACGTGCGGCCCCGACTTGGACGGGATGTGGCTGACGGCGTACGCCTCGTCGAGGTCGACCGCGGCGGTCTCGATCGTCAACTTGCCTCCGCGCGGCATGGCGTCACGCGCGTTGACGACGAGGTTGAGGATCACCTGCTCGATCTGGCTCGGGTCGACGCGCACGCGGCCCACCAAACGCGAGATCAAGACCAGCTCGATGTCCTCGCCGAGGATACGCGCGAGCATGCGCTCCATGCTCACGAGCACGTCGTGGAGCTCGAGCACCCGAGGCTGCACGAGCTGCTTGCGGCTGAACATCAAGAGCTGCGCCGTGAGGCTGGACGCTCGCACGGCTGCGCCGCGAATCTCCTCCATGTCCTCACGCATGGGGTCGGCGGGCCGCAGATCGCTCAGCAAGAGGTCCGCGTAGCCCAGAATGACCGAGAGCAAGTTGTTGAAGTCGTGCGCGACCCCACCCGCGAGCCGACCGATGGCCTCCATCTTTTGCGCCTGGCGCAGCTGCTCTTCGCTGGATCGCAGCGCACCCTCGCTGCGCTCCAGCGCCTCCTCTGCTCGCAGCTGGTCGGTCACGTCGGTGACGAGCACCAGACGCGCCTCCCGCCCGCCGAAGACGAGCGCGTTCAGCCGCAGCTCGACCATCCGCGCGGTGCCGTCGC
Source organism: uncultured Polyangiaceae bacterium (assembly GCA_938004815.1). Classification (GTDB taxonomy): domain Bacteria; phylum Myxococcota_A; class Polyangia; order Polyangiales; family Polyangiaceae; genus Xiheicaenibacterium. The sequence continues at coordinate 8,479 of CALKVR010001407.1, forward strand.
GCCGCTTGTGGCGTACCACGAGCGGCCGCGACGGGTCGGTCGGCCCGGAGACGAGCGCCCTGTTCTTTTCGATATCCTCGGCGGGCCAGACCGCCTCCAGCGTCAGGCGCTTGAGCTCGGCTCGCGTGTAGCCGTACTGGGCCTCGGCCGCCGCGTTGGCCTCGAGAAACTCGAGCGTGCCCGGGTCGAACACGTAGAGCGGCTGGGGGTTGCTCTCGAAGATCATTCCGTACCGCTCGCGCGCCGTCCGCTCTGCCTCGTACGAGCGCGCGTTGGCGATCGCGAGCGCGGCGTGCTCCGCCAGCGCCTCGAACAGGCGCACGTCGTCCTCGGTGAACGGCTCGCCGGGCCGGGCCCTGAGCAGCTGGGCGACGCCGATCACTCGCCCTCGGGAGCGAAGCGGCAGCGCGATCAGGCTCGTCACCGGGAACACGTCGAGGAACGGGCGAAACCGCGGCGGGATCATGGCCCCGAACTGCGCCGTATCGACGACCGGGATCAGCATCGGCTGGCCCGTGGCGGCGACGCGCCCCGAAACACCCTCACCGACTCGTTGAGGCACCGACATCAGCGCTTGCCCGGCCTGAATCACGGCCGCCTCGGGGTGGTAGGCGGCGGCGGCCGCGTCGAACGCGTCGTCCTCGTCGCTGATCGTGCGAACCGAACAGAGATCGCCCCCTCCGAGCTCGCTCATCCGTCGCGCGACGACCCGCATCGTCGTCATGTAGTCCTGCGATGCGGCCGCGAACTCGCGCGCGGCGTCGGCGAGCAACTGGAGGCGCGCCGCCATCTTTTCCACCGCGACGTTCGAGACCGCCCTGTCCGCCGACCTCCCCCGTGGTTCTGTCACTTCGGCCCCACGAGCCTAGGGTACCACCAGCCGCAGCTGACGACGCAGTGCGTCTTCTTTGACGTCGATGCCGCCCCAGCCGCGACCCACGTCGCCTCTGGGGTACACTTCACCCGTCATGATTGAGACATCGCTGGAGGTGGACGCGGTCGACCGCGCCATCGCGGGCTCGCTGCACCTCGACGGCGCCGTGCTGCCCATGCTGCACGCGATCCAGGACGAGCTCGGCTACGTCCCCGGCTTCGCCACCGACCGGATCGCCGAGGCGCTCAACCTCTCGCGCGCCGAGATCTACGGGGTCGTCACCTTTTACCACGACTTTCGCAGCACCCCGCCCGGCCGCCACGTGGTGAAGGTCTGCCGCGCCGAAGCGTGCCAGGCGATGGGTGCCGACGCCCTCGTCGATCACATGAAGCAGAGGCTCGGCTGTGACTTCCACGAGACGAGCCCCAGCAGCGCGGGCTCGGTGACGCTCGAGCCCGTGTATTGCCTCGGCAATTGCGCGGTCGGGCCGTCGCTCTCGATCGACGGCAAGCTGCACGGTCGCGTGACGAAAGAGCGCTTCGACGATCTCGCCAAGACGGAGCTCGGATGACGCGGGTCTTCGTTCCGCTCGACGCATCGGCGAAGTCGGTTGGCGCCGACCAGGTCGCGAACGCGCTCGCGATGATGGACGGCGTCGACGTCGTGCGCACCGGCTCTCGCGGCATGCTCTGGCTCGAGCCGATGGTGGAGGTCGAGACGCCCCGCGGCCGCATGGCCTACGGCCCGGTGCAGGCGCACGACGTGCCGGGCCTCATGGCGGCGGGCTTTCTCGAGGGCAAGCCGCACCCGCTCTCGCACGGCCTCACCGAAGAGATCCCTTACCTCAAGCAGCAAGAGCGCCTCACCTTCGCGCGCTGCGGGGTCATCGACCCCCTCGACGTCGCGGACTACGAGAAGCACGACGGCTTCAAGGGCCTCGAGGCGGCCCTCCGCATGAGCGGCGCCGAGATCGTCGACGTCGTGACCAAGTCGGGCCTGCGCGGTCGCGGCGGTGCCGCGTTTCCCACCGGCATCAAGTGGAAGACGGTGCTCGATACGCCCGCCGACCAGAAGTACGTCGTCTGCAACGCCGACGAGGGCGACTCGGGCACGTTCTCGGACCGCATGATCATGGAGGGCGATCCGCTCGTCCTGATCGAGGGCATGATCATCACGGCCGTCGCCGTCGGCGCGACCAAGGGCTTCGTCTATCTCCGCTCCGAGTACCCCGACGCCGAGCGCGTGTTCGGCCACGCCATCGAGGCCGCGAAAAAGGCGGGCTACCTCGGTGACGACGTCCGCGGGAGCGGCAAGGCGTTCCACCTCGAGCTCCGGCGCGGCGCGGGCTCGTACGTGTGCGGTGAAGAGACAGCCCTCCTCGAGAGCCTCGAAGGCAAGCGGGGCGTGGTGCGCTACCGGCCGCCGGTGCCGGCCGTGTCCGGGCTCTTCGGCAAGCCCACCGCGCTCAACAACGTGAACACGTTCGCGTCGGTGCCGATCATCCTGCACCGGGGCGCCGACTTCTACCGCGACTACGGCGTCGGCAAGTCGCGCGGCACGGTCGCGTTCCAGCTCGGCGGCAACGTGAAGCACGGCGGCATCGTGGAGAAGGCCTTCGGCCTCACCCTGCGGCAGCTCGTCTACGACTTCGGCGGTGGCAGCGCGTCGGGGCGCCCCATTCGCTGCGCGCAGATCGGTGGGCCCCTCGGCGCCTATCTGCCCGAGTCCGAGTTCGACATCCCCCTCGACTACGAAGCCTTCGCGGCCAAGAACGCGCTCGTCGGCCACGGCGGGGTGGTGGTGTTCGACGACACCGTCGACATGGCCAAAATGGCGCGCTTCGCGATGGAGTTCTGCGCGATCGAGTCTTGCGGCAAATGCACGCCGTGCCGCATCGGCGCGCGGCGTGGCGTCGAGCTCATCGACAAGCTCGTGAAGAGCAAGCGGCGTGAGGTCGAGCACGACACGCTGCTCGATCTGTGCAACACCATGACACACGCGTCGCTCTGCGCGCTCGGCGGCCTCACCGCGTACCCGGTCGAGAGCGCCCTCCGCTACTTTCCCGAAGACTTCGGGCTGCCTGTTCGCAATTAGGAGAGACCCGCGATGTACTCGGTCAAAGAAGTCGACTTCGGTACCCCGGCGCGCACGTCGGACGAGACCGTCACCGTCACCGTCGACGGCAAAGAGATCACGGTGCCCCACGGCACGAGCGTCATGCGCGCGTCGATCCAGGCCGGGGTCAACGTGCCCAAGCTCTGCGCGAGCGACGCGGTCGAGTCGTTCGGGTCGTGCCGGCTCTGCCTCGTCGAGATCGAGGGCCGCCGGGGCTACCCCGCGTCGTGCACGACCCTCGTCGCGCCGGGGATGAAGATCAAGACGCAGTCTCCCCAGCTCGCCAAGCTCCGCCGCAACGTGATGGAGCTCTACGTGTCGGATCACCCGCTCGACTGCCTCACGTGCACCGCCAACGGCAACTGCGAGCTGCAAGAGGTCGCGGGCGTGGTCGGGCTGCGTGAGGTTCGCTACGGCTACGCCGGCGAGAACCACCTGAGCTCACCCAAAGACGAGTCGAACCCCTACTTCACGTTCGACCCCGCCAAGTGCATCGTCTGCTCGCGGTGCGTGCGCGCGTGTGAAGAGGTGCAGGGCACCTTCGCCCTCACCGTCGCGGGTCGCGGCTTCGACTCGGTCATCGCGCCCGGCAAGACGTCGTTCATGGACTCGGAGTGCGTATCGTGCGGCGCCTGCGTGCAGGCCTGCCCTACCGCGACCCTCACCGAAAAGTCGCTCACCACCCACGGGCAGCCCGATCACACCGTCAAGACCACGTGCGCCTACTGCGGCGTGGGGTGCTCGTTCCGCGCCGAGGTAAAAGGCGACCAGGTGGTGCGCATGGTCCCCGACAAGCAGGGCGGCGCGAACCACGGCCACTCGTGCGTCAAGGGTCGCTTCGCCTGGGGGTACGCCACCCACAAAGATCGCATCACCGCCCCGATGATCCGCAGCTCGATCAAGGAGCCGTGGAGAGAGGTCTCGTGGGCCGAGGCGATCGCGTACGCGGCCTCCGAGATCAAGCGCATCCAGGCCCAGTACGGGCGCGACTCGGTGGGCGGTATCACGTCGTCACGGTGCACGAACGAGGAGACGTTCCTCGTTCAAAAGCTGGTGCGCGCCGCGTTCGGAAACAACAACGTCGACACGTGCGCGCGCGTCTGCCACTCGCCCACCGGCTACGGCCTCAAGACCACCCTCGGCGAGTCGGCCGGTACGCAGAACTTCGACTCGGTCGACCAGACCGATTGCATCATCGTCGTCGGCGCCAACCCGACCGACGCCCACCCGGTGTTCGCTTCGCACATGAAAAAGCGCCTCCGCGAGGGGTGCAAGCTCATCGTCATCGATCCGCGCACCATCGATCTCGTGCGCACGCCACACGTCGAGGCCGACTTTCACCTCCAACTTCGCCCCGGCACCAACGTCGCCGTCATCAACGCCCTCGCCCACGTGGTCGTCACCGAGGGTTTGGCCAAGGACGACTACATCCGCGCGCGGTGCGATCTCGCCGAGTACGAGAAGTGGAAGGCGTTCATCTCGGATCGCAAGAACTCGCCCGAAGAGATGGAGCAGCACACGGGCGTGCCCGCCGCCGAGATCCGCGGCGCCGCGCGCCTCTTCGCCGGCGCGCCCAACGCGGCCATCTATTACGGACTCGGCGTCACCGAGCACTCGCAGGGCTCGACCATGGTGATGGGCATCGCGAACCTCGCCATGGTGACCGGCAACATCGGTCGCCCCGGCGTCGGCGTGAACCCGCTCCGTGGCCAGAACAACGTGCAAGGGTCGTGCGACATGGGCTCGTTCCCCCACGAGCTCCCCGGCTACCGCCACGTCTCCGACCCGACCGTGCGCGCCCTCTTCGACGGGGTGTGGGGCGTCAGCGTGCAGCCCGAGCCGGGCCTGCGCATCCCGAACATGTTCGATGCCGCCGTCGATGGCAGCTTCAAGGCCCTCTACGTGCAGGGCGAAGACGTGGCCCAGTCCGACCCCGAGACCAAGCACGTCACCCACGCCCTCGAGTCTCTCGAGTGCTTGATCGTGCAGGACCTGTTCCTGAACGAGACGGCGAAGTTCGCGCACGTGTTCTTGCCCGGCTCCACGTTCCTGGAGAAAGACGGCACGTTCACCAACGCCGAGCGGCGCATCAACCGCGTTCGCAAGGTGATGGAGCCCAAGAACGGCCTCGCCGATTGGCAGATCACGTGCGCGCTCTCGAACGCGCTCGGCTACCCCATGACGTACGAGCACCCGTCCGAGATCATGGCCGAGATCGCCAAGCTCACCCCCACGTTCACCAACGTGACCTACGAGAAGATCGATCGGCTCGGCAGCATCCAGTGGCCGTGCAACGACAGGCACCCCGACGGCACGCCCGTCATGCACGTCGACGAGTTCGTGCGCGGCAAGGGCCGCTTCATGATCACGGCGTACGTGCCCACGAGCGAGCGCGCCTCGTCCAAGTTCCCGCTCCTCCTCACCACGGGGCGCATCCTCAGCCAGTACAACGT
>CALKVR010001408.1 GCA_938004815.1 uncultured Polyangiaceae bacterium
GTCATGATCCCCGCGGTGCTGGTGCTCCTCAGCCGCGGGACGCCGCGCGACTGCTTGTGGGCCGCTTGCATCTACGCGCTCGCGGCCATCACCGACGCCCTCGACGGCTGGCTCGCGCGCCGCCAGAACCTCGTCAGCGTGCTCGGCAAGTTCCTCGATCCGCTCGCCGACAAGCTCATCGTCGCGGCCACGCTCGTGTGGCTCACCGCGATGGGGCGCATCCCCGCGTGGGCGGTCGCGCTCTTGATCAGCCGCGAGATCACGATCACGGCTCTGCGATCGATCGCGTCGACCGAGGGCCTGGTCATCGCCGCGGGCGAGGGCGGCAAGTCGAAGACGGCGCTCCAGATGATCGGGATCATCTGCCTGATCCTCGGCTACCCGTACCGCGTGCACGGTGGCTTCTACGACTTCGGCGTCGTCGATCTGGTGCACGTCGGCCGCCTGCTCGTGTACGCGTCGCTCGTCTTTTCTCTGACGAGCGCGGTCGCGTACATGAGCCTCTTCGCGCAGGCCATCGAAGCGCGCAAACCGCGCTGACCGGTCAGCGTCGCTTCTTGCGGGCCTTCTCCACGCGCGCGCGCTCCGTGGCCGCGATCTCGGCCGCCAAGCTCGAGTAGCTGGCGAGGCGGGCTTCGGTGAGAGCGCCGCGGCCGATCGCGGCGCGCACCTCGCACCCCGGCTCCGCTCGATGACGGCAGTCGCGGAACCGGCACGCCGCCGAGAGCTCGACGACGTCCGGGAACGACGCTTCGAGCGACCCCGCGTCGCCCCAGACCGCGAGCTCGCGCATACCGGGCGTGTCGATGATGGCGCCCCCGCCCGGGAGCACGAAGAGCTCGCGCCGCGTCGTCGTGTGCTTGCCCCGGTCGTCGCGCTCACGGACCTCGTTGGTCTTGGCGACGCCCCTCCCCATCAGGTGATTCACGAGCGTCGACTTGCCGACCCCCGACGAGCCGAGCACGGCGGCGGTCACACCGGGGCCCAAGTAGGCCAGCGGCGCGTCCTCGGCGATCCCATCGACGACATCGATGGCGTGGACGTCGGCCCCCGGCGCGACGGCCTTGGCCTGGCTCACGCGCTCGTCGCGTGGTGCGCAGCCCCCCGCCTTGGTCAGGAGCACCACCGCCCGCGCCCCGCTCTCGCCCACGAGCGTGAGGTACCGCTCGATCCGCCGGAGGTTGAAGTCGCCATCCAGACCCGTGAGCACGAAAGCGACGTCCACGTTGGCGGCGACCACTTGCGCCTCCGTCCGCAGCCCGGCCGCGCGCCGCCGAAACACGCTCGTCCGCGGCAAGACGGCCTCGACCGCGCCGCGCTCCGAAGCGACCACCCAGTCGCCGGTGGTGGGCGCTAGCTCGGGCGCCTTGAGCGAGCCTGGAATGATCAGCGCGCGCTCGCCCCCCTCGGCGAGGACCACGACCTGGCCCCGCTCGGCGCGAACGACGCGACCGCAGCGCTCGCGCGCGATGCCCCTCTCGCCGAGCGCCTCGGATTGGGCGGACCCGAACCCCAGATCTTCGAGCCTCATCCGCTTCGTCGCGTCACGCCGGTACCGTGCCGAGCAGCTCGAGGGCACGGCGGCGCAGCGCGCCGAGGTGCTCGAGCAGCATGCCCGTCGCCGCGACGTCGTCGGTCATCCGTGCGTCGCGGATCTCGCGGCCGACGTCGCGGATCTCGGCCGCCAGCGACCGCGCGTCCCGCGCCGCCTTGGCCGCGCGGACGTCGATGCGCCGCTCCCGATCCTGCGCGAACGCCTCGAGCTCGGAGGCCCAGCGCTCGGCTTCGACCTCGGGCATCAGCGTGGGGGCTCCTGCCATCCGAGGCAAGGGTATCCCCTGCCCCACCCGCGTGCCAGCCCAGCCTCCGGGTCCGCCGAACTGGCCGGTTTCCCCACCCCGGAAAGTCGTGTAGGAGAACCCCCGTGCGGATCGCGTCTGCCATCATCTGCCTCTCCCTCTCGTTCGCTTGGGTCCCGTTCGCGTGCTCGAGCCAGGCCGAGGGTCAGCGCTGCAACATCGACAACGGCAACGACGACTGTGACGAGGGCCTGGTCTGCACGAGCTCGCGCGACCTGGGCGGCAACGCCGATATCTGCTGCCCCGCGAGCGGCGTGAGCACGGCCCCCGATTGCGCGCGCGGCGGCACGAGCGCCAGCAGCACGAGCGGCACCGGCGGCGGCGGCGGCGCTGGCGGCGGCGGCAGCACCTCGAGCGGCGGCGGCATGGGCGGCGACGGCGGCGGCGGCGGGCCCAGCTCGAGCACCGCGAGCGCCATGGGCGGCGGCGGCATGTCCCAGGGCGGCGGCGGCATGTCGCAAGGCGGCGCGGGCGGCGCCGGCGGCAACTAGGGTGGCTGGTGTTTTTCGCCGATAGCTTCGCGATCTCGGCAGCGAGCGTGCTCGCGTACGGTCGTACGCTCCGCGCGACTCGCCAC
>CALKVR010001409.1 GCA_938004815.1 uncultured Polyangiaceae bacterium
CGCTCCACGTCGTGATGTAGACGGTGGGCGGCTGGTCGGGCGGAATCTGAAGGACACCCTCGTTGAGCGCGACGGCCAGACCGAAGTACGCGAGCCCCGCCGACGCGAGCGCGGCGAGCCCGCCGCGCACCCCGAGGAGCACCGCGCCGACGAGGCACGTGAGACCGTAGAGCGAGACACCGCCGCTCGTGACGCCACCGCTCACGTAGATGAGCGCCGTCCAGATGAGCTGGTCGGTCACCAGCTGGACGAACGCGATGGTTCGGAGCATCCGCCCGCCGCGCAGGAGCAAGCCGTACGCAGCCGAGAGCGCGTACGCCAGGGTGACGGCCACGAACGCGATGGTCGACGAGTAGCCGCCCGTCTGCCCACGCAGGTAGACGAGGGTGATGAACGCCAGGAACAGCGTGAGGATCAGCAGCCGAAGAGCCGCCATCCGCGTGAGGCGGCGGACCAGATCCGACGACGCGCCGGCGTCGGTGGGGGCCCGGAGATCCCGCGACGACGCCGTCCCGGCCTCGGTCACTCGGCTTTGATCTTGCCGGCGAGATCGAAGATCGGCAGGTACATCGACACGAGGACGACGCCGACCATCGCGCCGATGACGACCATGAGGATCGGCTCGAGCAGTGAGGTGAGCGCCGCCACTGCGACGTCGACCTCGTCCTCGTAGAAGTCGGCGATCTTGCTGAGCATGGTGTCGAGCGCGCCCGTCTGCTCACCGACGGCGACCATCTGCACGACCATGCCCGGGAACACGTTCACGTCTCGGAGCGGATCGGCGAGGTTCTTGCCCTCGGAGATGCGCTGCTTCGCGAACATGAGGCCCTCTTCGATCACGAGGTTGCCGGCGGTGCGAGCGACGATCTCGAGCGAGTCTAGGATCGGCACGCCCGAGCCGAGCAGGGTGCCGAGCGTGCGCGAGAAACGCGCGACCGCGATCTTCTGCAAGACGCTACCTATGATCGGCAGCTTCAAAAGGATGCGATGGACGGCGCGCTTGCCCTGTCTGGTTCGGTAGAACATCACCGAGACCACGGCGAAGACGATCGTCACCAGCAGGATGAGCGGCAGGAAGCTGACGAAGCTCTTGGAGACGAGGATGACCATCTTGGTCAGCCACGGCAGGGCGTCCTTGGCCCCGAACTCGGCGAACATCGACTCAAACGCCGGGATGACCCACGTGAGCAGCACCGTCATCACGATGATCATGATGATGATGACGGCCACGGGGTACGTGAGCGCACCGCGCACCTGCCGCCCGAGCTTGACGCGCTTTTCGATGTAGACCGCGAGGCGGTTGAGGATGCTGTCGAGGATGCCGCCGATCTCGCCGGCCTGGACGAGGTTGACGAAGAGCTCGTCGAAGATCTTCGGGTGGCGGCGCAAGGCGTCGCTGAACGTGGCGCCCTGCTCGACCGTCGACTTGATGTCGCGGAGCGTGGCCTGGAAGAACTTGTTGTTCTCTTGGTTGGCGAGGATCTCGAGGCACTGAACGAGCGGGAGACCCGCGTCGATCATGGTGGCGAACTGGCGGATGAACTTGACGAGGTCTTTGGCGTCGACACCCGTCCCGATCTGGAAGCTGAGCCCGAGCTTCTTGGAGACCTTGGTCGGGCTGAGCTGCTGCGCGCGGAGGCGCTGGTGAACGGCCGCTTCGTTCTCGGCCTCCATCACGCCCTTGCGCAGCTCACCCATTCGGCCGCGCGCTTCCCAGACGAACTCGCTCATGATCCTTGGGGTGAAGGATACGCGTGTGCGGCGAGCAGGGTCAAAAGGCGTGTTGGTCGGCCCGACGCGAGTCTTTATGCGGTCCCGGCGACCATGTAGGACCCGGGGATGCTCCGCCCGCACGACGTCGATCTGAGCCCTGCGGCAAGGCTGGTCGTCGAGCGATTCGGGGCGGCGCCGGGCGCGGTGGTCGCGGCCTCGACCCCGGCGGTGTCCGGCGTGGGGGCGGCGGGGCTCCTGTCGCCCGATTCGGCGATCGTGGCCGTGTCGACGCCCTTCGACCTGGCATCCGTGACGAAGCCGATCGTCGCGGCGACGGTGGCGCGCCTCGCCCGGACGAAGCGCCTCTCGCTCGCCGAGCCCCTCGGCGAGCTCATCCCCGAGCTCGCCGGGACGTTCGCAGGCGCGATGCCGATCGAGCTCCTCTTGGCGCACCGGGCCGGCCTCGCGGCCCACATCGAGCTGTTCGCTCCGCTCCGCGAGGGGCGCGTCGTCGGCCGGGTGGCGGCCGCCCGGATCGCCGCCGAGAGCCGGCGCCCCGAGTGTCGCGGCGGCGCGCCCGAGCACGGCTACCCGCCGGTGTACAGCGACATGGGCTACCTCTTGCTCGGCCTCGCGGTCGAGGCGCGCGAGGGGCTGGACCTCGACGCGGTCGTTCGGCGCGAGGTCACGGAGCCGCTCGGGGTCGCGGCGACGCTCGGCTCGGCGCGCCAGCTCCGTGCGGTGTCCGCCGCCTTCGACGAGCGCGTCGCCCCCACCGAGGACGTCTCGTTTCGAGGTGGCGTCGTGCGCGGGGTCGTACACGACGAGAACGCGTTCGCGATCTACGGCGACCGGTCGGCCGGGCACGCCGGGCTCTTCGGCGACGCCACGAGCGTCCGGACCTTCGGCGAGGCGATGCTGCGCGCGACGAGCTTCGATGACGGATGGCTGGGCCCGGCCGACATCGCACCGCTCACCCGCCCCCGCCCGGGCGGCACCCTCCGCGCCGGCTTCGATGGCAGGAGCGACGCGGGCCCGAGCTCGGGGGCCCGCCTCGGCCCCTCGACCTTCGGCCACCTCGGCTTCACCGGCACCAGCCTGTGGATCGATCCGGACGCCGGCTTCGTGGGTGTTTTGCTCTCGAATCGCGTCCACCCGACGCGAAATCACATCGCGATCCGCCAGGCCCGCCCGGCGGTCTACGACGCCATGTTCGACGCGCTGCTCCCCCCTCACGAAGTGAGGGGGGCCGGGGGGGAGAATCCACAGGGACGGACGTCACCAACTGGTAGGCTCGATCCGTGACGGCGCAGGTGCCAGAGGCGGGTAGAGCCGCGAAGAGCGCGCCAGGGGCGCTCGCGGCTCCGCTCGTGCCGAGCGACCGCCCCCTCGCCGAGCACAACGCCAGCGCTCTCGCGCCGCGGAGCCCGCCGCTCCAGAGCTGGCGGTTCATCCGCGCCTACTGGACGACGTTCGTCGTCCTGGGCAGCTACCTCTGGACGTTCTTCCTCGGCCGGTTCTTTACCGAGGCCTGGCTCCTCGCTCGCCTCGAGGTCGTACACGCCAAGAACGCTCGACGGGTGATGGTCACCATCGTCGATCTCCAAGGCCTCTTCATCAAGGTCGGCCAGCTCCTAAGCGTCCTCGCCAATTTCTTGCCTGCGCCGTTCCGAGACGGGCTCGCGTCGCTCCAAGATCGGGTCCCTCCGCGTCCCACCCACGAGATCAAGTCGCGTATCCAGGGCGAGCTGGAGAAGCCGATGGGCGAGCTCTTCGAGCGGTTCGACGACGCGCCGCTCGCGAGCGCATCGCTCGGCCAGGTACACGAGGCGATACTCAAGGACGGCCGGCACGTCGCGGTGAAGGTCCAGCACGCGGACATCGACGAGATCGTGAAGCTCGATCTCAAGACGATCCGCCGGATCATGGGGATCGTCTCGCGCTTCGTCCCCGCCAAGAACCTGGACGTCTACTACCGCCAGATCAAGGCGATGATCGAAGAGGAGCTCGACTTCGAGCGCGAGGCGCGGAACATCGAGCGCATCGCCAAGAACTTCGCCGGCGACCCCACGCTCGTCTTTCCCACCCCGGTGCCCGAGCTCTCCACGCGCCGCGTGCTCGTGTCGACGTTCGTCCAAGGCGTCAAGGTGAGCGACATCCGGCGCCTCGAGGACGCTCACATCGACCGCAAGGCGCTGGCAAAGAAGATCGTCGAGACGTTCTGCCAGATGATCTTCGTCGACGGGCTCTACCACGCCGACCCGCACCCCGGGAACGTGCTGGTCGGGCCGGGCGGCGAGCTCGTCCTCCTCGACTTCGGCGCGGTGGCCGAGCTCTCGCGTGAGATGAAAGAGGGCATCCCCGAGCTCGTCGAGGGCGTGATTCGCCGCGACACCGATCGGCTGATCCGCGCGCTCAAGAAGATGGGCTTCATCTCGCGCGGCTCGACCGAGGACGTGAGCGAGCGCGTCGTCGAGTTCTTTCACCAACGTTTCCAAGAGGACGTGAAGCTCGAGAGCTTCAACCTCAAGGACATCAAGCTCGACCCCCAGCGGGGCATCGAGAGCCTGATGTCGCTGCGGCGGATGGACATCGGCCTGCGCGAGCTCTCCGAGGCGTTCCACATCCCGCGCGACTGGGTCTACCTCGAGCGCACCCTGCTGCTCCTCACCGGCGTCTGTACCGAGCTCGACCCGGAGATGCACCCGGTCGAGATCATCCACCCTTACGTGCAGAAGTTCGTCCTCGGAAACCGTGACTGGGCGCAGGTCGCGCTCGAGGCGGCCAAGGACATGGCCCTCAAGGCGGTCACGCTCCCCGACGATCTGCGCAAGTATCTCCTCCGCGCCAACCGCGGTGAAGCCGAGGTGCGCGTCCGCGACCTGACCAAGGCCGCCTCGACGGTCGCGGCGAGCGTGCGCCAGCTCGCGCAGGTGATCTTGGCCATCGCGCTGGGCGCGAGCGCGCTCTACCTCCATCGGCTCGGCTTCATCGAGATCGCGACCTACGTGAGCTGGGCGGCGGGCGCGGTGGGCGCAATCGCGCTCCTGGGAATGCTCCTCTCGCGGTAGCCGCGAGCGCGCATGCTGGCGCGCCGTGTGCAGGGGCGGTGGCATGCACTGGAAGCGCCTGCTCGTCCCCGTCGATTTCTCCGTCTGCTCCGAAGGCGCGATCACGCTGGCAGTCCAGTTCGCCCGCGAGTTCGACGC
>CALKVR010001410.1 GCA_938004815.1 uncultured Polyangiaceae bacterium
GCGTCGGGCGGATCTCCTCGAGCTTGGCTTCGACGGCTGCGCCGAAGTCGGCGATCATGAGGCCCGAGCGCATGTTGACCGAGATCGAAATGGCGCGCGTCCGCTGCCAGGAGCCGCCCGCGTCGCGGCTCGAGGCGTAGGCGAGGTACTGCGGGCTCTCGTACCCGCGGCTGATGGTGGCGACGTCGCGCAGGTAGACGGGAGCGCCGTGCTCGCTCTCGGCCACCGCGATGCCGCCGATCTCGTCTTCGGAGCGGAGCTCGCCGGCCGGCGCGACCAGCACCGTCTTGCCTTGCACGTCGAGGAGGCCGCCCCGCGCCACCACGTTACGCGCCCCGATGAGGTTCTCGATGGCGGTCGGGGTGAGCCCGTAGCTGGCGAGCTTCTCTTGGGAGTACTCCACGAAGATCGCGTCACCGAGCACGCCGGCGCGCGTGACCTTGGAGACCTCGGGCACGCCGCGGAGCGCGGCCATCATCCTGTCCGTGTAGCCGTCGAGCTCGCGGTACGAGTAGCGCTCGCCCCGGGTGGCGGTGAGGAGCGTCTCAGTCGTCGAGGGGTCGCGTACGACGATCGGTTGCCAGACGTCGGGGTGGAGATCGGCGGCCCTGAGCCGCTCGGCCACGAATTCGGAGGCGTTCTTGAAGATCTTGTCGTCGCTGGCGACGGTCAAAGCGTCGATCCCCAGAAACCCTGGCCCGCCGAAGACTCGGACGTCTTCGGCCCCGCGCGCCTCGGCCCACGAGGCGAGCTCGGTGCGCACCGCGCGGAGCTCCTCGGCCTGAATGCCGAGAGGAAAGCTGAACACCAGCGCGGCGCGGCTCGCGACGCCGGCGGGGTCGATGCGCGCCCCCGACCGCGACTCCGTCAGCGCAGCGGCGATGTTCGCGGCGCGGAGCTGGATCTCCACGCCGTCGGCGCGCGGGCTCGCGACGGTGAGCATGAGCGCCGAGGTGTCGCCGAAGTCTTTGACGAACTGAAGGTTGGCGCCGTCGGGCAGACCCTGGATCGACTCGAGCTTCAGCCAGATCTCGTCGAGAGCGCCGGGGATGTCCTTGTTGTTTCTGTCGACGGTGATGTTGATCACCGCCACGCCGGCCCGGGTCGTCGACTCGATCTTCTCGACCTTGGAGACCTCGCCGAGGGTGTCCTCGACCAGCCGCGTGACGCGGTCTTCCATCATCTCGGCGCTGGCGCCAGGCCAGCTGACGAGCGCGACCGCCTGTCGGATCGGGATCTCGGGGTCCTTGCGCTTGGGCATCGAGGCGTAGCCGAACCAGCCCCACAGGATGGTGGCGATGAGCAGCACCCACGAGATGTGTCGGTTCTCGGTGAAGAACCGCGCGGTGTTGGGCTTGTCGTGGTCTTTCGCGTGACTCATGGCGAAGCGTCCTTCTCGGTTCAGGGAATGACGACGGCCTCGGCGCCGTCGCGGAGCAGGGCGGCGCCGGTCGTCACGACGCGGTCGCCGCTCGAGACCCCGCTCTCGACGACCACGCCGTTGCCGACGAAAGGACCGAGCGCGACCTCACGGAGATGGGCTGCGCCCGTGGTGCCGGTGCCGTCGACGACGTAGAGGGCGAAGCCGCGCGCGTCGGTCGGCGACCGCAGGATGGCGCCGAGCGGCACGACGAGGCTCTTGGTCTGCGACGCTCCTTCTGGCACGCGCACCGTGACGACGGAGCCGGGCCGCAACGCTCCGTCGGCGTTCGGCAGCGTGGACTCGACCGTGAAGAGCCGTCCGGTCTTCTCGGCGGCCGGCGCGATTCGAGTGATCGACGACGTCACCGTGCGCGCTCGGTCGCGCTCCGCGCCCGCCGCGCCCAAGATGACGGTGACGTCGTGCCCGATCGCGAGCCTCTCGACGAGCTGCTGGGGAGCGCCGAAGACGACCTTCACGTTGCGGGTGTCGGCGATGACGAAGGCGACGCCGCCCGGGCTGGCGAGCGTGCCCGCTTCGATGCGCCGCGAGAGGATCACGCCGTCGCTCGGTGCGCGAAGCACGGTATCGCCGAGCGCGACCGAGGCCTCGGCCGCCTGCGCGGCGGCAGCCTCGACGGACGCGAGCGCCGCGTCGCGCTGCGCCGTCTTCGCCTCGAGCTCGGCGAGCGACACGACCTTGGCGTCGTGGAGCCGCGTCGTGCGATCGAGCTCCTGCTTCGCCAGCGTCGCCGACGCTTTGGCCTCGGCCTGACGCGCGCGCGCCGACGCGACCTTCTGGGTGTAGTCCGCGGCCTTGAGCTTGGCGAGGATCGTGCCCTTGGCGACGAAGTCGCCGACGTCGAGCTCGCGCCGATCCGGGCCGGCGCCGACCGTGCCGACGCTCTCCACGTACCCTCCGGCGCGGAACGCGACGTCGACCTTGGACTCGGGCTCGAGCGTGCCCGAGTACCGAGCGTCGGGGTCGGCGGCGCTACCGCCCACGGTGGCCACGCGCACCGCCGTCCTGGTCGCGTTGGGCGCCGCCTCCGACTCGGCGCAGGCCGAAGCGAATGGAGCAAGACACACGAGCGCACTGAGCATGACTCGGAACATGAACCGCCTCCTCTGGCCGCCCCCCTAAGCGAAAGCGATGCCAGGGCGCCGGCGCCCGCGGCGGTATCCAAGAGCGACGGGCAGCTATCCGATCGGCGTGTTTGGATAGGATTCGGCGCCTCGGAGGTATCCAACGCGGGCTATCCAGCGCGCGGGAGCGCGGGGCGCGGGCCGGCACCGAACCTGCAGCCCGGGCGGCCGATGGGATACGACGAGCTGCTACGAGCGATCGGGCGAGCCGAGTGGAACCGCGCCGAGGACGCGACGCTGGAGCTTCTCCACTCGGGACGCTTCCGTGACCCGCGTGAGCGAGCCAAGACGGCGATCGTCCTCGCGCAGGCCCGGATCCTGGGTCGCCTGGACGCTCGGGGCGCGTTCACGGCGCTCTTGTCGGTGCTCGTCGACCCGATCTTGCAGGAGCTCGAGCCTCGGTGGGTGGCGAGGACCCACGTCGTCTCGACCATGGTCTTGCGTGCGCCCGAGGCCGCGTTCCTCGAAACGACCTCGCTCGATGCATCCATCCACTTGGCGACCGCGCTGGTGCGAGCGCCCGCAGACGACGATCTGCGCGCGCTCGCCGGGGTCGCGCTCCTCGGTGGCGGGGTCGTGGTGCCGCCCGTCCATCGCCTGGAGCAGTACTTCGCCGAGGTGCAACCATCGTTGTGCCGCGCCACCGAGCCCGTCACGCGCTGTCTCGCCTTCGAGGCTCACGCCGCCGCCGCAGGCGCAAGCACAGGCGATAACCTGGTCCACGTCGAGGCCGGCCTCGCCCTCGCGCGCTCGATCGGCTTCGATGCGTCGGTCGCCAGGCTGCGGCAGCTGAGCGAGACAGCCCCCCGGTCGCTCTGGTAGCTTCGCCGTCCCCCGAAAATCGGAGCACGGACGATGAAGATCCACGAGTACCAGGCGAAGCAGATCTTCCGCAGGCACGGTATCCCCGTGCCCGAGGGCGAGCCCGCCTTCAACGCGGCCGAGGTCGGCCCGATCACCGAGCGCCTCATCGAGAAGACCAAGATCCCGGTCGTGGTCGTGAAAGCGCAGATCCACGCGGGGGGCCGCGGCAAAGCGGGCGGGGTAAAGGTGATCAAGGGCGGCGCGGCCGAGGCCAAGGCGTTCGCCGAGAGCCTCCTCGGCAAGAAGCTCGTGACGAAGCAGAACGGCCCCGACGGCACGACCGTGAACCGGCTCTACGTCGAGCAGGGGCTCGACATCGATCGTGAGCTCTACTTCGCGCTGCTCG
Organism: uncultured Polyangiaceae bacterium; assembly: GCA_938004815.1. GTDB lineage: Bacteria > Myxococcota_A > Polyangia > Polyangiales > Polyangiaceae > Xiheicaenibacterium. The sequence goes on from CALKVR010001410.1 coordinate 3,776, forward strand.
TCGATCGCGAGGCGCGGCGGGTGGCCGCGATCGCGTCGGCTGCCGGTGGCATGGACATCGAGGAGGTGGCCGAGAAGGAGCCCGAGAAGGTGATGACGCAGCACTTCGACCCGCTCATCGGCATGGCGCCGTTCCAGGTCCGGCAGATGGCGTACTTCCTCGGGCTCGGCGGCAGCAAAGAGACGATGGCGTCATTCGCGGCGTTCGCCGACGCCGCCTACAAGTGCTTCGTGGCCGAAGACTGCTCGATGCTCGAGGTGAACCCGCTCGTCGTGACCAAGCAGGGCAAGGTCACTGCTCTCGACGGCAAGGTGACGTTCGACGACAACGCCGAGTGGCGGCACAGGGCGCAGTTCGCCGAGCTGCGCGACGAAGGCGAAGAGGACCCGACCGAGCTCGAGGCGAAGCGCGTGGGCGTCTCTTATGTCCAGCTCGACGGCAACATCGGCTGCCTCGTCAACGGCGCGGGCCTCGCGATGGCGACGATGGACATCATCAAGCACTACGGCGGCGAGCCCTCGAACTTCCTCGACGTCGGCGGCGGCGCCTCGCAAGAGCAAGTGACCCAGGGCTTCAAGCTCATCTTGTCGAGCCCGACCGTGAAGGGCATCTTCGTCAACATCTTCGGCGGCATCATGCGCTGCGACGTCGTCGCCAACGCGGTCGTCGCCGCCACGAAAGAGCTCGGCCTCAAGGTGCCGCTCGTGGTCCGGCTCGAGGGCACCAACGTGGAAGAGGGCAAGAAGATCCTCGACCAGAGCGGTCTTCGCATTCAGAGCGCGTCCTCGATGGGTGACGGGGCGCAAAAGATCGTCGCAGCAATCAAGGGCAGCTGATCATGAGCATCCTCGTCGACAAAGACACGAAGGTCGTCTTCCAAGGCATCACTGGCGCGAGCGGCAGCTTGCACGCCAAGGCTGCGCTCGCGTACGGCACCCAGGTCGTGGCCGGCGTCACGCCCGGCCGCGGCGGGCAGAAATTCGAGGACAAGGTCCCGATCTTCGACACCGTCGAAGAGGCGGTGAAGAAGGCAGGGGCTGAGGTCTCGATCATCTTCGTTCCGCCGCCCGGCGCCGCCGACGCCATCTGCGAGGCAGCCGCCGCGGGTTGCCGCCTCGTCGTCTGCATCACCGACGGCGTTCCGGTC
>CALKVR010001411.1 GCA_938004815.1 uncultured Polyangiaceae bacterium
GAGCAGGAGGCAGCGGCGGAGCGGGGGGCGGAACATGACCAAGTTGTTCGGTATTGTCGTCGCCATCCTGACCGTGGGCTGCGGGCGCGCGAGCGTCGACGCGATCTGCGAGCACCTCGAGCAGTGCGAGGGCGGGGTCGGCGCGGACTGCCAAGAGGACGGCGAAGAGGTCGAGCAGCTCAGCGAGTCACGCGGGTGCGAAGCCGAGCTCGACGCCTACATCGACTGCATCGAGGCCACGGGTTGCGACTACGCCGACGTGTGCGAGCCCGAGGTCCGAAGCCTGCGCGCCTGCGGGGTCGAGCTGCCCCCCGCTGGTTGAGATCAGCGCGCGCCCAGGGTCGCGAGAACACGCTCGCGCACGAGGGGGATCGGCGGCGCGCCGTGAGAGAGGAGCGCGTCGTGGAAGCGCCTCTGATCGAACCTCGCCCCGAGCGCGGCCCGCGCCGCTTCTCGCAGCTCGAGGATCTGGATCTTGCCGAGCGTGTAGGCGAAGTACCCCGGGTCGAACGTGCCACGGTACGCCTGCTGCTTCGCGGTGGCGCGGTCCTGAAAGCAGTCTTCGACGAACCGCCGCTCCGCCTCTTCGAGCGACATGTTCTTGGTGTGCAGCCCGATCGACACGACGAAGCGGCAGTTGCGGAGCAGCGCGTCGCCGAGCTGGCCGAGCCGCGACTCGGGCGACGCGGCGCCGAAGCCCTCTTCGATCATTAGCTGCTCGCCGTAGTGGGCCCAGCCCTCGACGAACGAGTAGCTCGCGAGCATCTTCTGCGTGCGGGTGGGCGCGCGGCGGATCCACAGACCGTGGAGGAAGTGGCCGGGGAAGACCTCATGGACGCTGGTGGCGAGGAGCACGCCCCGGGTCATCACGTACTCTTGCTGCTCCTTCTCGGGCCACGCGGGGTCGGGGAGCGTGATGTAGTAGTACGACGGCAGATCGGGGCGGTCGAACGGCCCGGGGCCGTCGAGGAACGCGCTGTTCCATCGCATGAACGGTGGCGTCTCTTTCACCTCGATCGAGCCCTCGGGCGGCACGGTCACGATGCCCTTTTGCTCGAGGAACGCCTTGGCGTCGAAGGTGAGCTTGGTCGCGGTCGAGAGGAGCTCGGGGATCGGCGGCCGCGAGTCGGTCACGCTCCCTCGCAACGCCTCGTAGGCCGCCTTGTTGCGCTGCAAGTCCGCTTCGGCCATCCGCTCGAAGTCCGCGAGCGGCACGTCGAGCGCTTCTTGCACGGCGAGCAGGCGCTGGTATCGCTCCTTGCCTAGGACGTAGCTCTTGTCGGCGCGAGGGAGCTCGACCGTCTCGAGGTGATCCGCGATCGCGGTCGCCTCTCGGGCCAAGCGCTCGACGGCGGCCGTCGCCTCTCGGCGGAGAGCGTCTTCTTTCACGCCCGCCAGCACGCCGACGACGTCGCCGCTCAGGTACTCGGCGTAGCCGCGATAAATGCCGATGTCGGTCTTGACGAACGGCTCGGGCAGCGGGCCCTCGAGGTTCTCGCGAACGTGCTTCGTCTGACGCAAGCTCGCCTCGACGTGCGTGAGGAGACGGCGAACCCGGACGTCGAGCGGCGCGTAGTCACGCGTCAGGTAGCTGTCGAGACCGAAGAGCTCTTCGTAGAACTGCGGCCGGCGCCGCCACGCCTTGGCCTCGCGCAGCTGAAAGAGCTCCTCGGCCACGGCGAGACGAAGGAGCTCGCGATCGAGCCGGCCGTCGTCGTCGAGCGTGGCGGGGTCGATCGCCTCGAGATCACCGGCCGCTCGAACGAGCTCGGCGATGCGTGCTTCGACCCCAGCCGCGGAGTAGTCGGCGACCTTGCCGTCGAACCGATCGCGAAGGCCGAGCGCGCGCCCGGTCGCCGGCTTGGCCACGATCGTATCCAGGATGCGGTCGATGCTGGGCACCCGAGCGACGGGCGGTCGCGGGGGCTTCACGTCGATGCACCCCGTCACGGTCAGGAGCGCGCCGAAGGCAAGCGCGCGCATCAGGCCATCTCGGTGGCGCGGTCACAGATGGCGCCGCAGTGCGCGAGCGCGTGCTCGAGCGAGAACGCCGCGTCGACCTCGGCGTGCGAGAGCACGGCGAGCACGTCGGGGTCGGCTTTCAAGTTGTCGCGGAACGTGCCCTCGCCCGCGTAGGCGCGCATGGCGCTGCGCTGCACGATCTCGTACGCGGCCTGGCGCGGGCGGCCCTTGCGCACCATCGCGAGCAAGACGCCCTCGCTGAAGAAGAGCCCGCCCGAACGTTCGAGGTTTTTCACCATGGCGTCCGGGTAGACGACCAGCCCCTCGACGAGACCGCGCGCGCGCTCGAGCATGAACGCGAGGGTGGCGGTCACGTCGGGCGCGATCATGCGCTCGACCGACGAGTGCGAGATGTCGCGCTCGTGCCAGAGCGCGACGTCCTCGAGCGCAGGGACCACCGCGGCGCGCACCACGCGTGCCAGACCGCAGAGGTTCTCGCTGACGATCGGGTTTCGCTTGTGGGGCATCGCGCTCGAGCCCTTTTGCCCGGCGGTGAACCGCTCTTCGGCCTCGGCGACCTCGGTCCGTTGCCAGTGCCGCACGTTGGTGGCGAGCCGCTCGATCGCCGCCGCCAGGAGCGCGAACGCCGAGAAGAGCGCGGCGTGTCGATCGCGCGCGACGACCTGCGTGCTGACCGTCTCGGCCCTGAGCCCGAGGGCGGCGAGCGCGTGGTGCTCGATCTGCGGCGACAGGTGGGCGTACGTGCCGACGGCGCCGGCGACCTTGCCGACGGCGATCTCTTCGCGCGCGGCGCGGAGCCGGGCGCGCGACCGCTTGGCCTCGGCGAGGTGGCCCGCCAAGACGACGCCGAACGTGACGGGCTCGGCGTGGATACCGTGGCTGCGACCGATCATCGGCGTCATCCGGTGCTCGCGCACCCGCGCCTCGATCGCGGCGACGAACGCGTCGAGCCGCTGGAGGATCTTGTCGGTGGCGCGGGTCAAGAGCACGGCCAGGCTCGAGTCGAGGACGTCGCTCGACGTCATGCCGAGGTGGAGAAAACGCGCGGCCGGCCCGGCCAGCTCTTCGACGTGGGTGAGAAAGGCGATCACGTCGTGCTTCGTCGTCTTCTCGATGGTGTCGATGCGGTCGGGGTCGAGCGCCAGGTTCTTCTGGCGGATCGACGCGGCCGTGCCGCTGGGCACGCGGCCCTCTGCCTCCATCGCTTCACACGCGGCGAGCTCGACCTCGAGCCAGGTCGCGTAGCGGGTCTTGGCCGACCAGAGCTCGGCGAAATCGATCGGCGTGTATCGCGGAATCATCGCGCGGGCACACTACTCTTGGGCTTGCCCGCCGCCAAGGCGAGCCCGCCCTCTCGCCGATCGGCGAACCCGTACTGCTTGCCCGTCGCTTCGTCGATCACGATCGCCTTGACGTCGCCGAGCGGGATGTGGGTCGGCGCGATGACGTGACCCATGGTCACGAGCTCTTTCTTCGTGGCCTCGGGCGGCTCGCTGCCCTTTTCGGTGCGGATGGCGTCGGGCGCGAGCTGGTGGTGAACGCGCCCGCGCTTCACCGCCGCGTCGACCGTCATTCGGTAGTCGATGAGGTTGCGCAGCACCTGCGTCACCACGTTCGGGATCGTGTCGCCGCCCGGCGAGCCGATCACGATGAGCGTCTTGTCGCCGCCGCGCACGATGGTCGGGCTCATCGAGCTGGCCATCCGCTTCCCTGGCGCGGCGTCGTTCGGGCCGTCGGGCGAGAACGCGCCCAGGGCGTTCGAGAGGAGCACGCCCGTACCGGGGACGATCACCTTGGCGCCGAAGCTCGCCGAGAGCGTGACGGTGCACGACACGGCGTTGCCGTCGGCGTCGACGACCGAGAGGTGGGTCGTCTCGGGCGACTCTTTCGGCGCCGCGACGAGCTCGGGCGCGAGGGTGGCGGCCGGCGTCGCCTTTTGCGCGTCGATCGGCCGCGAGAGCACGTGCGAGCCGGTGAGCAGCGCGAGGGTTGCGCCCGGCTTCACGCGGTCGCCGTAGAAGTCGGGGTCGGCGCCGACGGTGCGGCGGTCGGCGTAGGCTCGCTTGGCCGACTCGACGAACAGGTGATAGGCGCGCGCCGAGTCTCGCGGAGCCTCGTGGGCCCCGACGCGCTCGAGGAGCACGAGCGTCTCGGCGATCGCGACGCCGCCCATCGACGGCGGCGGCATCGTCTGGACGGTGAACCCGCGGTAGCTGAACGTGAGCGGCTCGCGGACCTTGGCCTGGTACGCGGCGAGGTCGGCGGCGGTGACGAGGCCGCCGTTTTTCTTCATGGCCGCGTCGATCGCCTCGGCCACCTTGCCCCGGTAGAAGCCCTCGTCGCCGCTCTTCGCGATCGCGTCGAGGGTGCTCGCGAGCTCGCGCTGCACGACGCGATCGCCCGGCTCGAGCGGCTCCTTGCCCTTGGCTTTGCCGAAGATCGCGCGAGCGTTCGGGTCGCCCTTGAGCTTCGGCCACTGGGTCGAGAGCGAGAGCGCCGCGCGAGGCGAGAGCTTGTGGCCCCTCCTCGCGAGCTTGATGCTCGGCTCGAGGAGCACGTCGAGAGGCAGGCTCCCGAAGCGCGCCCGCGCCAGGTTGAGGCCGGCGACGGTGCCGGGCACGGCCGTCGATGGCCACCCCACGCCGCCCGCCTCGACCTCGGCGATCACCTTCTCGGTCGTCGAGCCCGTCGGGCCGACCTCACGAAAATCGATCGCGTACGTCTCGCCCGTCTTGAGGCGCACGATCATGAAGCCGCCGCCACCGAGGTTGCCCGCGCTCGGGTGGGTGACGGCGAGCGCGTAGGCAGCGGCGACGGCGGCATCCACCGCGTTGCCACCGCGCTCGAGCATCGCCACCGCGGCGCGCGTGGCGTTCGGCTCGACGGTCGCGACGACGCCGTACGTTCCCTCGACGGCCTCGGCGCCGCCGGACGCGAGCGTGATGGGCGGGTCGGGCGCCGGCGGCGGAGGCGGCTCGGGCGCGGCGGGCGCGCCCGACGACGACCCCGGCGCCGCCGAGGCGCCTGCGATCACCGCAGACTCGGCGCCCGGGCCGGGGGCGACGGCCGGCGTCGGCCCCGGGTCGGAGCAAGCCGAGAGCCCGAAGAGGAGGGCCAAGGCGGCACGGCCCGCCCGAAACATCATCGCCGTGGGTTCTACCACCAACGAGAGAACGCCGCAGGCCGGCTTCGACTTCGCCAGCCCGCGGCGTCCGCTCGACACCGCTACGACGTCGCTTTGCGCGCTACTTGCGGTCGCGACGGCGCTTCGTGATGCGGCGCGCGCCGGCGAGGCCGAACGTCGCCAGACCGAGCGCGAACAGGCCGAGGGTGAAGTCCGAATCGGCGGGGGCAGCGGCGCAGTCGGCCGAACAACCAGCCTCGGCCTTGCAGCTGTTCCCCGAGCACTCGGCGTCGGCGTAGTACTGGACCTCGATGTCGAACGCGGCGGCGAGAGCGGCCGCGCACTCGTCGATGTTGGTCGACTGCACGTACTGGCCGTCGCAGAACATGGCGCCGTCGCCCGAGTCGCACTGCGCTTCGCAGCCGCCCTGGAGCTGCGCCTGGCAGTCGACATAGCCGTCGGCCTGGCACTCGACCTGGCAGTCCATGTTGATTTCGGCTGTGCACTCGCCCGAGCAGCAGCCCTGGCACTGGGCTTGGCAGTCGGGGCTCTGCACGTTGCAGCCCGCCGCGCACTCGCCCTGACACGTCGCCTCACACGAGGCGCGACACTCGCCGCCGTTGGCCGAGCCCGCGCATTGCGCGTCGCAGTCGGCGGTGCAGTTGCCCTCGCAGTACGCCTCGCAGTCGAAGTTGCCACCGCTGCACGACGCCTCGCACGAGCCCTGGCACGACGACGTGCACTCGACGTCGGCGCTCACGTTGCACTGCCCATCGCAGCCGACCCTGAGCTCGGCCGCGCACTCGGCCTGGAAGCTCAACGGCTCGCACTTCGCCTTGCACTCGGGCGGGTCGACGTAGACCTCGCACTCGAACTGGCCCTCGGCCTGGAAGTAGAGGTTGCCGCACTCGTCGAGCCCCTTGGCTTGGGCGGTGGCGGCGGGAACGAGCGAAGCAGCGAGGCCGGCGGCCCCGAGAAGCAAGGCGGCAATGCGCATAAAGGATCTCCTTGGTCGTGCGGGTGGTCCAACCCCGCATCGTAAGCAAGACGGCCGCCACCAGGCCACATTCAACAAAACCTTGCTCGTGAGCCCGACTCGTGAATCCCCGTTCACATCGGGCCGCCCCCGCTGCCAGACCCGTCACGCCTCAGCGTTACGGCGAGCGTCACTCGAGGACGGCAGGGACGGTCCCGGGACCGTAACGCGTTACGATGCCGTCACGCTTCACCCCGGGCTTGGGGCCGACGATGAAGTCGCCGCCCACCGCCCAGAAGGCGCCGGTGTCGTCTTGCCAGACCGCGTGCAGATCGCCGTGGGGGTCGGCGACGAAGTCGTCGGCCCAGGCCACCCCGTCATACCGCTGCTTGAGCCCGCCCATCCCCACGAGGCCGACACCGGCCCCGCAAAAAACGCCGTTCACGTCGTTGGTGAGGGGCCGGTCGAGCTTCGCCCAGCTCGCGCCGTCGTAGTGAAGCACGTCGCGCCCCCCGACCGCGTAGACGTCCGAGGCTGAGCAACCGTGCACGGTCGTGAGCGTGCCGGTCGCGACCGGGGTCTCGGGCTCGAGCTGCCAATCGGCCCCTCGCTTGTGCCAGATCAACCCCGCCTCGCCGACGATGAAGAGGTCGTCCGAGCTCGTGCCCCAGACCTTGAAATGCACGCGGCCGAGGGCCTGAGGTAGCGCCACCGGCGACCACGCGGCGCCGTCGAAGCGGAGCACGACGTCGTCGAGCACGCCCGGATCGCCCACCGTCCCTCCGACGGCCCAGACGTCGTTCGGAGCAAACGCCACCACGCCGTAGAGCGTCGCTGCCGTACCCGCGTCGTGCTCGACGAAGGCTGCGCCGTCCCAGTGGGTGATGCGCCCGTCCTCACCGACCATCCACACGTCGCTGTCGCTGGTGCCGTGCACCCACCAGAACGACCTGTCGCCGCCGGCGTGCAGATCGCGCCACACCGCTCCGTCGAAGTGGATGGCGAGCGCCTCGAAGCCGCTGTTTCCGAGCGGACCGCCGACGGCGTAGACGCTCTTGGAGCTCGCCCCCCAGATCGAGAGGAGCGACCTGTCGATCGGATCACCGTCGAAGACCACCTGCCAGGCCGGCGCCGAGGGCGCCTCGCCGCCCGTACCCCCGGCGCCGCCGGTGCCGGTCTCGTCGGGGCAGCCCGCGAGCGGAGCCGCGAGCACGATCGCGGTCGCGAGGGCTCGGCGCGTCACGCTCCACCACCTTGGCCGCCGCCACCCTGATCACCGCCGCCCTGGCCGCCACCGCCCGCCCCGCACACGTCGCCGAGCACGTAGTCGCCGTCGCAGATGCACTCGCACTGCACCGCCTTGTCGGGCTCGGCGCAGATCGGGACGACGCTTATCGTCTTCTGGGTCTGGCGCTGTCGCTGGTCCTTCAACGTGACCTCGAGCGTGAACGTGGTGTCGTAGATGTCGAGATCCGTCCACGTGTTGTGGCAGACGGGGACGTTCGAGTACGACGCGATGTCGCCGGTGACGCTGCGGCCGTACCCCGAGCCGTCGTCGATGAGGTTCAGGTTGCGGGTGTCGAAGCGGACCTGCATCGTGCCCGGGTCGCGGAGCGCGCCCGTCAGCGTCACGCCGCACGGGTCGACGTTGATCGCCCGCACCCCGACGAACAGCACGCGGCCACCTTGCGGCGGCTCGATGATGTCGATCGTGCCGCCGTCGGCGAGGGGATGGTCCAGGAGGTCGGCGCCGTTGTAGAAGAGCTCGATCTCAGGGTCCTTGGTCTCGTCGCCGAGGAACGGGAGCATGCAGCTCGGCGGGGTGACCGACGAGGACGACGTCGTCGTCGTCGAGGTGTCGCCGTCGTCGGGGCAGGCGGCGAGCACGCTCGCCGCCATCACCAGCGCCGCCCCCCATGCCCGCCGCACGATCAGTTGCAGAAGACGTTCTCGGACTTCGGGTAGTAGTAGACGAAGATGTTGCAGTGCTCGTTCTTGTCGACGACGCCGCCGAACGTGTAGCAACAGTCGAGCTGCTCGTCGGGCGTCATCTTCACCGTCTTGTCGAACTCGTTCAGGCCGGCGCAGCCGATCTCGGGCGGCGGCTCGACCCACTGGTACGAGCACGTGTAAAAGACACCACCGTTAGGTTGAATGGTCGCGAGCGACGAGCCGATGGCCATCGGCGGCTCCTCCCACGCGTCCGAGACGTAGAACGGCGCCTCGGCGGGCTCGGTGGTGGACACGCCGTCCCAGTTGAACATCTCGAACTGCTTGCCGCGTGAGTGAAAGTGCGCGTTCGCGCCGACCACCGTGACCGGCTCGCCGGCGGTGGCGACCTGGCAGCTGCCCGCGTACTCGGGGTTCGGGTTGCTCTGACAGACGCGGATCGACTGCTTGGTGGCGAAGAGCGTGCCCATCTCGTGCACGACGTCGCTGTCGGGCAGGTGCCAGAAGTTGATGAACACCTCGCCGGTGCCGCTCGGCGTTTGCTGCGTCGACGCGTTCACGAAGTGCGACTGCACCATCAGGTACTCTTCGGGGTCGAGCTTGTTGGCGACGCCCTCGGGGAACTGCCAATCGAGCTGGCCATCGATCTGGGTGTTGGCGACGAGCGGCCAATCCGCCCAGTTGGTGCTCTTGAAGCAGGGCCCGGTGCCACCCTTGTCGCGGTACTCGCCCTGTGCCGGGTCCATGCCCCCCTCCGCGTGAGGGACGATCGTGCGCACGCGGAAGATGTTCATGTGATGCGAGCCCTCGGCCTGGTGCATCGTCACGCGGTTCAGGTTGAACGTCGCGCCCTCGACCTTGCCCGACGCCATCAGGTCTTTGACCTTGAAGAAGAAGCAGTTCTGCACCTCTTCACCCGGGCCGACCGGCTGCTCGCCCGTGCCGAACTGGAAGCCCTGCCCCGCGGGCGGCGGCTCGAGCGCGCTCTTGGGCGGCGGGTCCTCGGTCTCTTCAGGGCAGCCGGCAACGAGCACGGCGAGAGGTGCGGCGGCGAGAATGGAAAGCCAGCGGATGCTCATCGGAACCCCTATCGTCGAAAGTCAGCCCTGTACGGCCAGCAAGAAGCGTGCGCGCCGAGCCCACCCATCACGTTAGAGCACTTTCGCCGGGTTCGAAACGGGTTGGGCCAAACTGACCGAGCACGGCCCTGACACGCGCGCCCTATCTTCGTGTCCGACGCGGCCGCCGTCTGGTGGCGAAGCCGGCCAACGCGATGAGCGCGAGAGCGCCGGCGGCGGCGCCACCGCGCCCGGCCGGCGTCTCCGCGCCGGGGACTCGGCAGCCGCACGCCACGCCCTCGAGATCGTTACCGTCTTCGGCGCCGTCGCCGGGCAGGAACGGATCGTCGCCGGGACCTCCGCCGCTGCTGGAGCTGGAAGTCGGCTCGGGGCCGGGGCCGGGCGTGATAACGGTGCCGAACTCGTAGGCGCCGATATCGGGCGCCGCGTCGCTCGGCCGCGGGATCGGCGCGAGGTCGGCGGAGACGCCGAGCGCGGGCGGCACGAACTCGGGCATCGCGAGGGCGTTCGGGACCTCGAAGCCCGAAGGCCCCGCGCCCGCCGCGCCAGCGTCACGCAGCGGGCTCGCTTCGAGCGGGACGAGGTTGCCGCCGGCCATGTCGACGAACATCGGGTCGGCGCCCGAGACGGTGCCGGTGAAGAAGCCGGGCGCGTCGAGGCCGGCCTGCACGAAATTGCGCTCGGCCGACAGCTGCGGGCCGCCGACCCACGACGCGTCGCCGTCGACGTAGATCTGCGGCGAGCCGCCCTCGGCGAGAAACACGTTGTCGTGAACGGCGAGGCTCTCGATGGAGTCCTGCAAGAAGAACGCGCTCGACGGGCTGCCGAGGATGATCGTGTTGTAGGCGAACCGGTAGCGGCCCGACGTCGCCCCGGTGCCATCGCCGCCGAGGCGCGCGACCCAGTAGTCGCCGCGCTGGATGAGCACGTTCCCGACGACGTCGCTGTCCTCACGCGCGAGGCCCGGGTCTTGGCCGTCGGGGCCGATGAGATCGAGGACGTGGAACATCGGGTCCTCGATCCAGTTGTTGTAGATCTCGTTGCGCTCGGCGCGGCTCTTGACGTTGTTGCCGCCGTTCGCGCTGTGGATGTACGAGTGCTGGAGGCGAAACACCGAGCCGGGGTACATCGACTCGTCGGTGGCGATGTAGACCTGGTG
>CALKVR010001412.1 GCA_938004815.1 uncultured Polyangiaceae bacterium
CCATGGGCGCGGTTCCCGACGATGGCGGGGTGATCGAGCTCCTCGAGCAGGCGCGCCTCGCGCAAGAACCGAGGCGCGTGCGCCTCGCGCTTGTCGACGAGCACCTTCACCGCGACCCGCTCGCCGGTGCGGCGGTCGACCGCTCGCCACACCGCGCCCATCCCGCCCGCAGCGGCGAGCTGCTCGATCTCGAAGAATTCGCCGATGACGTCGCCGGTTCGCAGGGCCCGTTGCCTCGCCGGGAATGCTAATCGAGTCGTTGAGGGTTTGCTCCGTTCTCCGACGCCGCTATGAGCGGCCGGATGACGCCCGCAGCGGAAAATCGCCTGCGCACCGTCGCGAAGCTCGCGCTGCGCGCCGCCCTCGGCGAGCGGCCCGCGCGCCTCGAGGGCACGCTCCGCGCGACGGGCATCCGGGCTCCGGTCGAGATCCGCCGGGACGCCCACGGCATCCCTTCGATCCGAGCGGAGTCCGATGAGGACGCCTTCTTCGGCCTGGGCTTCGTCCACGGCCAGGACCGCCCGGGCCAGCTCGAGCTGCTCGTCCGCACCGTCCGCGGCACCTTGGCCGAGGTCGCAGGCACCGAGGGCCTGCCCGTCGACCGGCTCGCGCGGCGGATCGGCTTCAAGCGCGCGGCGATCGCGCAGCTCGAGGTCGCGCGCCCCGCGATCAAGCTCCAGCTCGATGCCTACGCGCGGGGGATCACGGCCGGGATGCGGCTCGGCGCGGCCAAGCGCTCGCACGAGCACGCCCTCCTCGGCTGCGAGCCCACCCCGTGGGACGCGGCGGACCCCCAGGCCGTCAGCGTGCTCCTCTGCTTCGCGCTCGCGTCGAACTGGGACGTCGAGCTCCTGCGCCTCGAGACGCTCCAGCTCGACGGCGAGGCGGCGCTCCGGGCCATCGACGCGCCGTACCCCGACGACTTTCCGGTCTCGCGCGAGCCGTTCGAGCGCGCGGGCGAGTCGACGCGGCGCCTCATCGAAGACCTCGACGCCCTGCGCGCGATGGCGCCGCTCGGCGGCGCCTCCAACGCGTGGGCCGTCGACGCGTCGCGATCGGCGACCGGCCGGCCGCTCCTCGCCGCCGACCCTCACCTGCCCCCGGACATCCCCGTTCACTGGTACCTCTCGCATGTCGTCACGCCGACGTGGCGGGTCACGGGCGCGAGCTTCGTCGGTACCCCGGGCTTCGCGATCGGCCACAACGCCCATTGCGCGTGGGCCGTCACCGCTGCCCACGCCGACAACACCGACTTCTTCATCGAAGAGGTCGGCGCCGACGAGCGGAGCGTTCGCGAGGCCGATGGGTTCGTCCCGTGTGAGGTCCGCGCCGAGCGCATCGACGTGAAGGGGGCGGAGCCGGTGGTCGAGCACGTGCTCGTGACGCGGCGCGGCCCCATCGTCGGCCCCGTCCTGGGGCGCGGCGAGGGGCTCTCGATGGCTGCCACCTGGCTCGCGAAGCGCCCCTACACCGGCCTCTATCTCGCGCACAAGGCGCGCTCGCGCGCCGAGTTCCACGAGCTGTTCCGCGAGGGCTCGGCCTCGAGCGTCAACGTCGTCTACGCCGACGTCGAGAATCACCTCGCCTGGCGCCTCGGCGTCGAGGTGCCCGTCCGCAAGAGCGGTCACGGGACGATGCCGAGGCCCGGCTGGCTGCGCGACTCGGGGTGGGGGGCGAGCCCGGTTCCGTTCGAGGCGATGGCTCACCGCGACGACCCGCCCGAGGGCTTCGTGGCGAGCGCCAACAACGCGCCTTGCAAGAGCGGCGATGGCGAGCCCTTTTACGGTGTCGACTGGCTCGATGGCTACCGGCAGAAGCGGCTCGTGGAGGCGCTCTCTCGGCGCACCGACTGGACGGTGGAGCGGTTCCAGGCGCTGCAAAAGGACACCAAGACCCCCGTGTGGAGCGAAGTGAGCGCGGCCGTGCTCGCAGCGTCGGTCGAGACCGAGGACACGGCGGTGGCCCTCGGCCTCTTGCGCGATTGGGACGGCGACATGGGCGGCGGATCGGCGGCGGCGAGCGTCTGGGCGCTCTTCTCGAGCGCGCTCATGGCCCACGTGCTGCGGGCCAAAGCGCCGAACACCGCCGGTCGCGCCATGGGCGCGGGCTTTCACCCCGCGCTGCCGGTCACGACGCTCATCACGCGGCGCATGTCGCACCTCGCGCGGCTGATGCGCGAGCAGCCCGACGGCTTCGTCGACGAGGGGTGGCCGCGGGCGATGGGCCGCGCGCTCGCGTCGGCCGTCCGACGCCTGCGCCGCGCCGCCGGCCCCGACCCGACCGCCTGGGGGTGGGGCCGCGTCAGGCCGCTCCGCTTTCACCACGCGTTCGGCAAGAACGCGCGCGCGCTCGACTACGCGCTGGGCGCGGGCCCCTACCCGTTCGCCGGCGACGCGACCACCATCGTCCAGGGCACCGTCGACCTCGTCGATCCGCTCTCCGGCCCGCTCGCGGTGCCGAACCTGCGGCTCGTCATCGACGTCGGCGCTTGGGAAAACAGCCGATGGGCGCTCCTCGGCGGCCAGTCGGGCAACCCGTTCTCGGCCCACCACCTCGATCACCTCCCGCACTGGGGCGGCACCGGCTTGCCGATCGCGTGGACGGACGACGAGGCGGTGCGCACGACGGTGAAGCTCCTGAAGATCCTCCCCAGCTGATGGGTCGGCCGGTCTGGTAAGGGTGTGGTTCTGAACCTGACGCTGACTTGTGAGGATTTCTCCAAACCGCCGATGTCGCGCCTTCGTCGCCGGAGAAGAAGCCCTCTCTCGCCTGGCAGAGATCTCATCGTCGCGTTCGCCGGCCCGCAGAGCGTCCTTAGCCAGGGGTCTGACGCAGACCCCTCGCTCGCTACGCGAGCTCACCCCGCCTCCGGGCTCCGGGCCTTACGGTCCTCGCCCGTGCAGATGGCCGCTGCGACGGGTTCTCTCGAGCATCAACGTCAGTTTGAGAGTCAACCCCTCTGGTAAGCTCGTCGGTCCGATGCCGGAGCCGATGTTCTTCGACTTCACCCAGCTGTTCGACGCCGACGAGTACCTCTATTTCATGGAGGAGTCGCTCCAGGCCGAGGATACGCCGGCCCAGGTGACGTTCGTCGAAGAGGCGCTCGGCGCGAAGCCGGGGATGAAGTTCCTCGATATCGGCTGCGGTCACGGGCGCCACGCGAACGAGCTGGCGCGGCGCGGCTATCAGGTGCTCGGCATGGATCTCGTCGAGGGCTTCCTCGAGGTCGCGCGCCGCACCGCCGAGGCCCAGGGGCTCTCGGTCGAGTACATCCGCGGCGACATGGGCGCGTTCGACATCGAGGGTGCCTTCGACCGCGTCGTGTGTCTCTACGACGCCTTCGGGTTCTTCAGCGACATGCACCAGATCGAGACGCTGCGCTGCGTGCACCGCGCCCTCGTCCCCGACGGCAAGCTCATGCTCGACCTGCGCACGCGCGAGTTCATGGTGCGCCTGCCCGGGGTGTCGGTGCACGACAAGGGCAACGGCGACATGATGATCGATCGGCAGCAGTTCGACCTCGAGACCAGCCGCTTCGTCGACCGCCGCACTTACGTCCGCGGCGGCAAGCAGCGAGAGGTCATGTTCTCGTTCCGGCTCTGGGCGTTCACCGAGATCAGGCTCATCCTCGACACGATCGGCTTTCAGATCGAGGCCGTCTACGGCGGCTTCGAGAAAGTGCCGATCTCGGCGCAGCGGCCGCGCACCGTCATCGTCTGCAAGCGGGTCGAGGCGCCGCGCGACCCCGCTGCCCCGGGCTGACTCGAGATGAGGGTCGGCGCGTGAGGCAGGCTCGCGGCTGGGACACGGCGCTCGTGACGGGCGCCTCGAGCGGCATCGGCCGCGCCCTCGCCGTCGAGCTGGTGCGCGGCGGCGCGCGCCGGGTCGTCCTCGTCGCGCGGCGGCGCGCGCTCCTCGAAGAGGTCGCCGCCGAGGTTCGCGACCACGGCGGCGACGCCGCGATCGAGGTGCTCGACGTGGGCGACGCCGATCGCTGCGCCGCCCGGATGGAGGCCATCGACCGGGCCATGGGCGGCCTCGATCTGGTCGTCGCGAACGCGGGCGCGGGCGCAGGCCCGGGGGCCGACCCGCTCGCTTGGTCCACGTGGCGCGCACCGCTCCACGTCAACCTGTGTGGAGCGGCTGCCACGTTGGCGGGGCCGCTCGCGAACATGGTCGAG
>CALKVR010001413.1 GCA_938004815.1 uncultured Polyangiaceae bacterium
GTAGAGAGGCCAGCGCGCGCCCGTGGAGGCGCCCGCGTATCCGATGGGCGGCGCCGCGGGTACGGGCCGACTGCGGATGCGGGCCACGAGCGCCCGCGGCCACGATGGATCGAAGAACACGGTCGCGAGCGCGGGCATCAGCACCGGAAACATGCCGAGCTGAAAGAGCCAGCCCGTCACGGCGTGAAAGCCGACCAGCGCCGCGTAGGCGAACGGGCGCGCCCGCCGCCACAGGAGGAGGAACGGCACAGACAGATCGAACGCCGCCCCCGCCCAGCTCATCCCGAGCGCAGCCGCCTTGGTGCGGAGAAGGCCGCCGACGAACGGCAGGTCGGGCGTGCGCGAGAGCCAGACCGTGAGCGGCTGGGCGTGCACCAGCCAGTCGGCCTGGAGCTTGGCGACGCCCGCGTAAAAGTAGACGACGCCCACCTGAACGCGGAGCAGCCACAGCATCCACGCCGGAAAGCTCTCGGTCGAGAAGCCATGCACCCCGCGCCGCTCGGCGCGCCACGCGTCCACGCTCGTCGCGCGGTGGAGCGGGAGCAGCGTGAGAACGAGCGCCAGGACGCTGACGAGATGGTAATGATTCAGGTAGTGGGTCTTGTCCGACAGGTGGGCCCACGTGAACGTGACGAACACGACCGCGCACGCGGCGCGATAGAACGCCCCCGCCGCCACCGCGAGCGCCGCCACGAAGAGCGCCCCATAGACCACGTACATCCCCACCCCGGGCAACGGCCGCACCCACTCGAAGCCCCAGTAGGTGAAGAAGTGCCGAGGCTCGATGAAGTGCTCGTGCACCCAACCGCGGAGGACGAAGCGAGCCGCCGCGATCGCGATCAGCGCCCCGAAGAGCACGCGCAGCGCTACCAGCCCCGCCGCGTCCACCGGCGCCCGCCAGCGGCACCCCCCCTCACGCAGTGAGGGGGGCCGGGGGGGTGAAATCACAGCACCAACGCCACCGAGCACGGTGACACCGCCAGTCTTGCGACGACGTTAGTCGCCATCGTTGTCGTTCACACTCAGCGTCACGCCGAGCGTGGTCACGACGTCTGCGGCGAGCAGCTTTTTCAGCGCGATGATGGCGTCGAACGCGGCCTGGAGAGTGGCGGGGGCGGCGGTCAGCGCGGTGCGAAGCGGCGGCGGGATCGCGGCGACGGCGGCCTTGGCCGCCGCGATCTTGGCGAGCACGTCGTCGGCGAGCGCGGCCGACTTCTCGCGCACCAGGTCGTCGATGCCGAGATCGTCGACGTCGGCGAAGCGGCCGTTCCAGACGGCCTCGATGCCGGCGAGCTCGCTCTCGATGTCGGTCAGCGTGTTGTCGGAGAGGCGGGCGACCTCGAGCTCGGGGGCGATCGCACCGCCCGTCTTGAGGCCGAGGGGCGCGGCGATGCCGTCGTTGGCGGTCACGTCGACCTGAAAGACGAGCTGCCCGACGATGTCGTCGATCGCGGTCTGAGCGCGCTGGTAGACGGCGCTGCCCGATCCCGCCTTGGCGATCTCGGGGCCGAACGCGGCCCACTCGGCCTCGAGCGCAGCGGCCTCGCGAGCGAGATCGGCGCCGAGGGCGACGACGTAGCTGCGCCGCGCGTCGGCGCCCGCATCGGTGGTGAGCTTGGCCACGACGGCGTCGTCGGTCAGCGCGGGGTCGAAGAGCAAATACTCGAGCGCGAGCAGGCCCTTCGAGCTGGTGCCGCGGCCCGCGATGTCGTCGGCGGTGAACGCTGGCGCGCTCGCGATGGCCTGCTCGATGTTGTCGGGCTTGATCGGCGTCCAGTCGATGTTGCCGTCGTGGTCCTTGGTGGGGCCGTATCCGAAGGCGCGGGCCTGCTTCCACGGGGCGCGGCAGGAGCGCCAAGCCTCGCGCGCGGCGACGAGCGTCGGCACCGTCGCACCGGCGCCGAGCGCGGCGAGCGCGGCCGATAGCGCCTGCGCGCTCGCGCTGAACGCGGCGATGGTCGGCACGAAGACGTGCGTGGCCAGGGACGTCAGCACGTCGGGCTGGAGCGACGGCGCGGGCGCCGTCTCCTCGCCACACGACACCGCCGACGCAGCGAACGCCGCGAGCGCGCTCAAGTAGCGCCGGCGTGTGAGCACGGACGGCACCCCTCTCCCTCCGGGAGAGGGGCCGGGGGTGAGGGCAGATGGCAAGAGCAGCGTCGACCTTACTTTCATAGCGAGCTCAGATAGGCGATCAGGCTGTCGCGCTCGCCCTTGGACATCGCGCGAAAGGTCTCTTTCGCCGCCAGCGCCTCACCACCATGCCAGAGGATCGCCTCCGCGAAGCCGCGCGCGCGCCCGTCGTGCAGCAAGAACGTGTGACGGTTGACGGTCTCGATGAGGCCCACCCCCCAGAGCGGGGGGGTGCGCCACTCGCGCGGCTCGGCGACGAACTCGGTCCGGCCATCGGCGAGGCCGTCGCCCATGTCGTGCAGCAGCATGTCGGTGAACGGGCGGATCGTTTGGTGGGACAGCTCGGGGTAGCCCGCGAGCTCGCCCGTCTCGAGCTTGGGCGTATGGCAGCTCGCGCAGCCGGCCGTCTTGAAGAGCTCGCGCCCCTCGAGCACGATCGGATCGGCGACGTCGCGCCGCGCGGGGACGGCGAGGGTGTGCATGTAGAACGTGATGCGCTCGAGCTTGCTCGCGTCGACCTCGGGCGCGCCGCCGTTGGGCATCGCGGTGCACTCGGTCTGCGCGAGGGTGCACGGCTGCTCACCGAACACGTCGGACGAGATGCCGACGTCCTCGAGGAACGCGACGGCGACCTGCTGCTCGACCGTCGGCAGCGCCGCTTTCCAACCGAAGCGACCCAGGCGGAGCGCGCCGGCCCGCTCGTCCCACACGTAGTTGGGCCGGCCGCTGATGCCGTCGCCGTCGGCGTCGTCGGCATCGGCTCGGGCGACGACCGTCTCTTCGCTGATGGCCGACAAGAGGCCCAGCCCCACGAGCTGGCGCGGCGCACGCGGCGCAAACACGACGTCGGGCGCCATCGGGCCGTAGCCGAGGTCGGTCACCGAGTAGACGGGTTTGCGGAGCTCGTACGGCTCGCCGTCGAGGTACGCGCCGGGCACCGCCTCGTAGGTGACGACGAGCGTCGCCTCGGGCGGCACCCCGAGGATCGCGAACGGCTGGAGCTGACCGCCGTAGGTCGGCTCGGGGTTTGGGCCGCCGTGCGGATCGGTTCCGGGGACCGACAGGCGGAGAAAGAGCGCGTTGGTGAGCCCGTCTTCGTCCTCGATCGCGTTGCGACCGTCCTTGTGGTGGCAGGCCGAGCAGCCCGTCGCGTTGTAGACCGGGCCGAGCCCGTCCGTGCCCTCGGCCGAGGCCGGCGCCGTCACCCAGCCGCGGTTGAACTGATGATCGCCGAGCGCGAAGTCGCCCTTGCGCTCTTGCGACAGGTTGCGCGCGGCGCGGGCAAACGCGTCGCGCGTCGTGTCGTCGACGGTCGTGTCGCCACCGAGCAGCGCTTCACCCGGCTCGGGCTCGAGGCCGGCGGGCACGCTCTCGCTCTCGTCGCACGCGGCGGCGGCGACCAGAGCCAGACCGATGGGTACTGCGAGGCGCACGGCGACGACGCTTACTCGAGCTTCAGCGTGACATCCAGGGCGGTCGCGGCGAGGACGAACGAGTCGGAGAGCGAATAGAGGGCGTCGATCGCCGCCTTGATCTTCTCCCGGCCGCCGCCTGGCGCCGCGTCGACGATCGCTTGGTCGAACGGGATGGGGATCGCTTGGATGGCCGCCTTGGCAGCGGCGATCTTCGTCTTGATCTCGGCGTCGAGGGCGGGGTCCACCTTGGCGACGAGCTCGTCGACGCCGGGGCCGTCGTTCGAGCCGAATTTGCCGAGGTAGACGTTCTCGACCCCGATCATGTCGTTCAGGTGATCGACGTGCGTCGTGTCGCTGAAGCACGAGTGCTCTTCTTCTTGGTCCTGCTCCTCGTACGCGTTGTTCATGCGCTCGGTCGAGAGCTCGGCGCCGGCCAGGCTCGCCATACCGGTCATGATGTTGCCGAGCGCCTCACGCGGCGGCAGCGCGTTGAACGTCTTGGCGTAGTTCTCGGCGCCGGGCTTCCATGCATCGACGAGCTCGGTCAGGTTGTCCTCGAGCAGCGCCGACGTCTCGCGGATGTAGAGGCCGCGCCGATCCTGGTTCGCGGCGGTGCCGCCGCCACCGACCACGTAGTCGGTGAAGGGCCGCGCACCGGGGCCGGTCGTGCTCTGGTCCTGCCCCCAGAGGAGGAACTCGATCGCGTGGAAGCCCGACGAGATCGCCTTTTCGCCTTCGGCCTCGTTGGCCTCGGCGATCGTCTCTTTGGAGATGGTCGGATGCCCAGCCGGGTCGTTGATGATGCCCGCCGTCGCCATACCCTCGACGTAGTCGATGTAGAACTCGTCGAGCGGCCAGGCGTTGATGAGCCCCTCGGGCCCCGTCTCCTCGTCGTCGATCGGGCCGCCGTAGAAGCGGTACACCTCGGTCTGGAGGTACGTCGGCCGCGCCGCGTTCCAAGCGTCTTTGGCGGCGCCCTGCGTCGTGTTGGAGGGGTTCAGCACCATCGCGTCGACCGACGCGCGGAGCGCCTGCACCTCGGTCAGCGACTTCGCGTAGCTCGCGTGAACGTTGGTCGCGTAGTTCGCCACCACCGCCTGGATCTCGGCGTCGGTCACCTTCGAGCCGCCGCCGCCCGCGGCGCCCGTACCGCTCGTATCACCGCCGTCGTCCCCGCAACCGACGAAGCCCGCGAGCGCGCCCGCGACAACCAAGACACCGATGTTTCGACGCATTTTGCTCGTGCTCTCCACAGTGATAATGAAGTTGAAAAGCATTTTCATTTAACCCCGCGCCAAAGTCAAGACCTGACCTGCCACGGGCGGCTGCGCGGTTTTCGCCGAGAGCGAGCGAGGTCGGTGGCGAGCCGCGCGGAGCGTACGACTGTACGCGAGCACGCTCGACGCCGAGATCGCGACGCTATCGGCGAAAAACGCCAGCCGCCTAACCGGCGATTCCGCGCGTCTGCAGCACTTCTCGCACGGCGGCCTGCCCGGGCCCGGTGAGCCGCGGCAGCTGCGAGCGGGCCAGATCGACGAACTTCGTCCCGCGCGAGCGCTTGAGCGCCTCGACGGCGGCTGTGCGCTCGTCGCGGCCATCGTGCTCGATGACCCCGAGCAGCATCTCGGCCGCCTCGACCGTGTCGACCTTGGAGAGAGCGCGGAGCGCGCTCACGCGGGCGCGCGACGACGACGACTCGCGGTAGATGCGGGCGAGCGGATCGAACGCGTGAGGGAAGCGCAGCTCCTCGACCGCCTTGGCCGCCTCTTCGGCCACCGTCTTCTCTTTGTCGGCGAGCCCGTCGCGCAGCGTGATGAAGGTGCGCTTGTACATGAACCGCGCCAGCGAGCGCATCACCGCGGCGCGGATCTGCGGCTCCGGGCGGCGAAAGAGGCGCTCGAGCGGCGACAGGATCGTATAGAGCTCGACCTGCGAGAGCTGCTCACAGAGGTGGCCGGCAAGGTTCGCGGTGACGCCCGCGTCGGCCGTCGGCCCCTGCCCCAAGTGGCCCTCGAGCGCGAGAGCGGTGAGCCGCGCGACGAGCGATCGCCGGCGCGTCACCTCGGTCCAGGACGGATCGAGGATGATGTCGGCGCACGCCTCGCTAGCGCTGCCTTGCTGCTCCCACTCGACGAGATCGACGTGCCAGACGTCCGGATAGCCGGTCTCGTGGCGCAGGTGGGCGGGCAGCGACGAGGCGTCGATCTTGAGATCGGTCGCGCCCTCGTAGCGCGCGACCGCGCGCTCGTAGTGTTTGCGGCGCGACTCGGCGAGCGGCAGCTGCGCGAGATCGCGGTAGACCTCGGCCACGCGCTGGAACTGCCCCGACTCGCCAAAGGCGATGACGGCGGCGAGGAGCGCGTTCTCCGATATCTCGGGCGGCGCTCCGCGGCTCGCGCTCTGACCGGCGAGATCGCGCCAGAGCTTCGCCTGGGTGAGCATGCCGAAGTTGGCGATCGCGGGGAGCCCCTCTTTCCGGGCGTACGAGGCCATCTCGCGCGCGAGGGTCGCCGCCGCCGACGTCTCGCCCTGCTTCTCGGCGGCCTGTACGGCCTCTTCGTACGACTGGAGCGCGTAGTAGCGGAGGTGATCTTCGCGCAGGATGCGGATGACGTTCACGAAGCCTTCGAGCACGTGCTCGAACTCGCCGCTCTCTCGGCCGATCGCGATCAGCACCTGAAAGCAGTCGAAGGCGCGCTCGCGCTGGCCGATCGTCTCGTACCGGTCGGCCGCCTCCTCGAGGAGGTGCACGGCGCCGACGGTGGCCTCTCGCGCCGCCGCGCTCTCGCCCGTCTTGCCCGAGGTGCGCGCGAGGTTGAACCGCGCGAGGCCGGCCGCGTACAGATCCTCACCCGAGCCGGAGAGGACCTGCGAGAGGCGTGACCAGAGCGCGCGCGCGCGCGTGTAGTCCTCGGCCTTTTCTCGGGCGATGGCGGCGCGCGCCACGAGGCCCGCCGCTTCGTACTCGTCGGCCGCGCGCGCGTAGAGCGGCTTCTTGTTGTCGCCCGCGCCCGAGCGGTCGGCCCAAGCCAGGATGGTGCGCGCACGGTCGACGGGCGGGACCTTCTCGAGGAGCGGGCGCTGCGTGCGGTCGCCGCCCGCGTACCAGTCGACGGTCAGCGCGCCCCGCGCGTCGCCCATGCGAGAGAGCAGGTTGCGGAGATCGACGGTGGTCGCCGCGTACTCGTCTTCACGCGCGATTGTGTGCCCGAGCGCCGAGTAGAGGACGCCGCGCGCGTGCGCCAGATCACCGCGCGACGCGGCGGCGTGGGCCTCGCTCCTGAGCTCGTGGATCGGGCGGGTGCTCATGGCCTCACGGACGGATCGAACCGGGGCCCGCTCGCATGCTCGGCGGCGAACCGTCGCCGCTCGCGGCTTGTGGCCGCCGGCTCGCCGGCCCCGAGTCGTCGGAGGTGGTCGACATGACCTTTCGCACGCCCTCGCTCTCGCCGAGGATGTTCTTGGCCGCGTCGCTGCGCGCGTCGCGCTTGGTCAGCGTGGCGTGATCCACGACCCAGTGGGCGTCGAGGACATCGAGGTAGTCGAGATCGAGCTTGCCGCCCGACGGCAGGATGAAAACGGCCGCGATGTGGGCCAGCTGCCGGACGTTCTGCACGAGCTCGCGCGGGATGTAGAGAGC
>CALKVR010001414.1 GCA_938004815.1 uncultured Polyangiaceae bacterium
GGGGTCGGGGGCGCCGGTCGGGCCGGCGGGGGCGGAGCCGCGGATGGCCCACCAGGAGCCTTGGGCGGCGGCCGCTGCAGCTGCTGGGTCGGACGCGGGAACCGAGGCCGCGGCGTGGTCGCGGTGCCCGGGCCGGTGGCGGTGTCGGTGCCGAGCGTGGCCTTCGGCACGTTGATCGCAGAAGCCGTACCGGTTGCTGGGGCCGGAGGCGCGACGGGCGGCGCCGGGGGCGAAGCGTGGCCCGCGCCGGCTCCGGGGAGCGCCCCGGCGCCAGCTTGCTCGGGCAGGCGCAGCCACACCGTGAAGCCCTTGTCGGCGTAGGGCTCGAGCGCGATCGCGAGGTCGCGCATGCTCCGCGGCCGCTCCTCTTTCACGCGGGAGAGGCCGTTCATGATCGTGTCGACCACGGGCTTCGGGAGATCGGGCCGCAGCGTCGACAGGTGCGCCGGCGTCGTCGAGCAGATGGCGTAGATGAGATCGCCCAGCGTGCCGGCCTCGAACGGCCGCGCGCCCGCGAGGCACTCGTAGAGGACCACGCAGAGGGCGTACACGTCGGAGAGCGCGTCGACCGTGCCCGAGCCGCGGAGCTGCTCCAGGCTCATGTAGTAGGGCGTGCCGACGGTCGACCCGGTGCGGGTGAGCTGGCTCGTCTGCTCGGTGGCGGCGACCTTCACCACGCCGAAGTCGAAGACGGTCGCGTGCGCGAGCTCGTGGGGAGCGTTCCCTGAGGGCTTGTCTCGAGGGGCCGACGACGGCGCAGGATCGGCGAGGTGGATGTTGTCGGGCTTGAGATCGCGGTGAACGAGGCCGGCGCGGTGCGCTTCTTCGAGGCCCTCGCAGACCTGAACCGCGACGTTGGCCACGAACGAGAGCGAGAGCTTCTGCCGACCCTCGAGGACGTCCCGCAGGTTGCGACCCACGAGGAGCGTCATGACGAGGAACGGTCCCACCTCGGAGGCCGCGGTGCCGAGATCGACCACCTTGACCACGTGGGGTGACCGGAGCCGCGCCAGGGCTCGGCCCTCTTGCTCGAGCCGAGGCGCCTGCGCGCGATCGAGCAGCGTCTTCAGCGCGAGGCGCTGCGAGGTGAGCGTGTGCTCGACTTCGTACACGACCCCCGTCCCGCCGACGCCGATGAGTCGGACGACGCGGTAACGGCCCTCGACGAGGGTTCCGGGCGCGAGCTCGGGGGCCTCGGTCGGGCTCTGGCCTGCCGCCGGGTTGGCTGAGGTCACCAATGTGTCGGTGGGAGAATACCGCGAAGGCGTTCGGCTTGAACACCCTTGGGCTTCTGACTACGGTGACCCCACCAACTCACCCGTGAAGACCTCGGACCGCATCTTCTACGCCCTGGCGGCGGCGACGGCCGCGTCCCTGCTGGTCTCCATCTATTTCATCGCCTGGCGCGCCCCGGTCGAGGCGACCATGGGGATCGTCCAGAAGATCTTCTATTTCCACATGCCGTGCATCTACTCGATGTACGTCGGCGCCCTCGTGTGCATGGTGGGGTCGGCCGGGTTCCTCTTCCGGGGTACGCAGCGGTGGGACTCGCTGGCGCGGGCCGGCGGCGAGGTTGCGGTCGTCATGGGGTTCATGATGCTCGCGACCGGGTCACTCTGGGCGCGCAAGGCATGGGGCGTCTGGTGGACGTGGGACCCTCGCTTGACGACCGCGCTCCTCAGCGTTCTCGTCTACGTCGCCTACGTGGTGCTCCGAGCGTTCGCCGGCGGCGGCGAGGGCGAGAAAAAGTTCGCGGCGGCGCTCGGCGTGCTGGGCGCGGCGAACCTGCCCATCATCCACATGGCGGTCAAGAAGTGGGGCGGCACGCACCCCAGCGTCGTCTACAACAAGGGCGGCGGGCTCAAGCACCCCGACATGATCAACGCGCTCTTGCTCGGTCTCTTCGCGTTCAGCTTGCTCACGGCGCTCCTGGTCTGGCTGCGGCTTCGTCAAGACGCTGCGCGGGCTCGCCTCGACGAGTCAGAAGAAGACGCGACGATGCTCGGTCTCTTGGAGGAGTGACGTTCCGCCATGGCGCAGACCCCCGATCCGAACAAGCCCACCACCGACGGCGCCTCTCCCGGCCCCAGCACCTATGAGAGCGCGCCCGCCGCTGGCGTCACTCCGCACCCGCCCGAGACGCAGAGCGGTGAGACGCTCCTCGTCGTCGCGTACATGCTCGTCTGGGTCGCGGTCGTGGCCTTCGTCGTGGCGGCCTGGCGGCGCACCCGCGGGCTCGAGGGGCGCCTCTCTGCGGTCGAGCGCGCGCTCGAAAAATCCCGTGCCGCTCAGGTGCCCTCGACCAAACGCAGCGGCGCATCCGAGGAGTGACCCGTGCCCGACTTCGGGATGATGACCTCGCAGCACGCCATCTACATCCCGTCGGTGCTGCTCGTGGGGATGATTACCGGCTACGTGCTCGGGGCCCGCGCCGTCCGAGCGGAGATCGAGCGTCGGCGACGCCAGATGAAGGAGTAACCCGTGGATTTCAATCTCTCCGAAGAGCAGAACGCGCTCATCGACATGGCGCGCCGCTTCACCAAAGAGCGCATCATCCCCGTCGCCGCCGCGTGCGATCACGAGTCGAAGTTCCCGATGGACGTCTTCAAGGCGGCCTGGGAGGTCGGGCTCGTGAACCCGGGCGTGCCGACCGAGTACGGCGGCGCGGGCCTCGGTGAGCTCGAGAACGCGCTCATCACCGAGCAGCTCGCATACGGCTGCGCCGGCATCCAGACGAGCATCACCGCGAACCAGCTCGCGCTGACGCCCATCCGCATCGCCGGGAGCGACGACCAGAAAAAGAAGTATCTGGGCATGCTCACGGCCGAGCCGATCATGGCGAGCTACGCCACCAGCGAGCCCGACGCCGGCAGCGACGTGGCGGGCCTCAAGACGCGGTTCAAGCGCGTCGGCGACGACTGCGTGCTCAACGGACAGAAGTGCTGGATCACGAACGCGAGCTACGCGACGTTCTACGTCGTCTTCGCCACCATCGACCCGGCGCTCAAGCACAAGGGCATCGGCGCGTTCATCGTCGACAAGGACACCCCCGGCGTGCGCGTCGGCAAAAAAGAGGACAAGCTCGGCCAGCGCGCGAGCGACACCGCCGTCGTCCACCTCGACGACGTGGTGGTGAAAAAGGCGAACGTGCTCGCCCCCGAGGGGCACGGCTTCAAGGTCGCGATGGAGACCTTCAACCAGACGAGGCCCGACATCGCCGCCGGCGCCACCGGCCTCATGCAGCGCGCGCTCGACGAGTCGACCGCCTACGCCAAGGAGCGCAAGACGTTCGGGGTGCCGATCGGCCAGCATCAGCTCGTTCAGGCCATGCTCGCCGAGATGGCGATCCGGGTCGAGGCGACGCGCCTGCTCTACCGCAAGGCTGCTTGGGGTCTCGACGCGGGCGTGCGCGATCCGATGACGAGCGCGATCGCCAAAGCGTTCGGCGCCGACAGCGCGATGCAGACCGCGATCGACGCGGTGCAGGTCTTCGGCGGCAACGGCTACACGAAAGAGTACCCGGTCGAGAAGCTGATGCGCGACGCCAAGGTGCTCCAGATCTACGAAGGCACGAGCCAGATCC
>CALKVR010001415.1 GCA_938004815.1 uncultured Polyangiaceae bacterium
TCGGCTGCTTCCTTCGGGGCAAGGGGTTCGTCTTCGACGACGCGTCGTCGGGCGCGTCACCCGTCTCGGTCATGCGCGCGGCGCTCGCGAAGAACCCGGCCGGTGCCGAGGTCGTGCTGCCCTTCCTAGGTGGCGAGGAGGTGCTGAGCCACCCCGAGCAGAAGCCTCACCGGTGGGTGATCCATTTTGGTGCCCGTCCGCTCGAGGAGGTGCGCGCCCGTTTCCCCGAGCTCCTCGCCATCGTCGAACGGCGCGTCCGACCGTTCCGCGAGGCACGACGCGAGACCAAGGCCGACGTCGCCCACGCTGCGGCTTGGTGGCGGTTCGCGAACACGCGCCCCGAGCTCGAGTCGAAGAAGCGAGGTCTCGCGCGCGTGATCGTGATGCCGCGGATGACCTCGAACGTCGTCGCCGCGTTTCTCCCGGCGGGCTATGTGCCATCGGATCAGCTCGTGGTGGTCGCGAGCGAGTCGCCCGCGGTGCTGGCGGTGCTCTCCAGCCGCGTCCACGCGACGTGGACGCGGCTCCTCGCGTCGACGTTGGGGGATGGGCTGCGCTACACGCCCACCGACGTATTCGAGACGTTCCCTTTCCCGTGCGGCGGCTTCGCTGCGCTGGAGGGGCACCGTCGCCTGCGGCGCGTGGGGGCGCGCTTTCACGAGCAGCGTGCGCGCTGCCTGCTGGAGCTCGGCGTCGGGCTCACGAGCCTCCTCGCCCTCGCGCGCGAGGAGCACCCGAGCGCGGCCGTGGCGCGGTTCGTTCGTGTCCAGGCCGAGCTGGATCGGGCCGTCCTCGACGCCTACGGCTGGGCCGATCTCGCCGATCTCGTGGACGCTCCGTTCGATGACGCGGTGCTCCCCCGCCTCTTTGCGGCGAACGCCGGCGCCCTGGAACAGGATCGACTGCGGCAGGAACCCGACGCGCCAGGGCTTTGACCCTGGGGGCGCGGCGCGGGTCTCACCCTCGAAAGGCGAGGAGGACACCGTGAACCTGAGACTTTGGCTCGTAGCTTCTGCCCCGATGGCGCTCGTTCTGGCTGGCTGCCCAGAGGCCGAGCTCTCCTACGGAGAGGCCAAGGAGGCAGTCCAAGAAGCGGCGCTCGCGAGCGAGGCCGGCCAGCTCGCAGAGGGCTCGGTGGAGATCTCGACCCACTTCACGCTGGGAGCCGCCGCCGAGGAAGCAGCGGCCGAGGTCGCCGAGTTCGTGCGATCGCAGCTGCCCTGCGCCGAGGTCACGCTCGCGGACAAGACCCTCACCGTCGTCTACGGCGCAAAAGAGGGCGCCTGCTCGTGGAACGGGCGGACGATGTCGGGCACCCACATCATCTCGTTCAACCGAACCGACTCGGCGATCGAGGTCTCGCACGAGTGGCAGGACATCTCGAACGGTCGTGTCGAGGTCGATGGGACGGCCGACGTCACCTGGGATCTCGAGGACAAGTCGCGCCACGTCGTCCACGAGCTCACCTGGACGCGCCTGAGCGACGGCAAGACGGCGACCGGCTCTGGCGATCGCACCCAGTCTCCGCTCGACGGGGCCTGGGCCAATGGAATCTCCGTCGACGGTACGCGCGGGTGGGAGACCGATCGCGGCAGCTGGGATCTGGAGATCGATCAGGTCGAGTGGCGGTGGATCGACCCGGTTCCGCAGTCGGGCAAGTACGTCCTCACGACGCCCGGAGACAAGACTCTGACCATGAGCTTCTCGCGCGTCGACGCCGACACGATCGAGGTCACCGTCGAGGGCACGCGGCGAGATCACAAGTTCCGCGTCACCAGCCTGGGTGACGTCCAAGGCGACCCAGAAGAAGAGGCCGGCGAGAGCTGAGCGACTCGAGCCCTACGGAGCCGCGACGACGGTGCCGAGGCCCGTCTCGACCGCGGTGCGAAAGAGCTCGACGTACTGGCCGCGACCCTCGACCGAGAAGTAGAGC
Organism: uncultured Polyangiaceae bacterium; assembly: GCA_938004815.1. Classification (GTDB taxonomy): domain Bacteria; phylum Myxococcota_A; class Polyangia; order Polyangiales; family Polyangiaceae; genus Xiheicaenibacterium. Next base: position 1,934 of record CALKVR010001415.1, read on the forward strand.
TCGCCGTGGGTCGCGGGCTCGCCGCCGTTCATGGTGTCGAACTGCGTGAGCACCGCGGTCGACCCGTTCGGCCCCGCGCCGCGTGATGGCGACGCCGTCTCGGTCAAGCCGGGGACGGCGCGGAGCGGCCGCATGACCGAGAGCCCGGCGGCGCGAGCCAGCGCCTCGGTGCTCGTGTTGGGGACGATCCCGTCATCGATCACCTGTTGGAGCAGGATCGACCGAGGCCCGGCCCCCGCCGGCGGAGTGATCAAGCAGTGGGGCGCGAAGTTGAGCGGATCGCCCGGGTCGATGATGGCCTGTGTCGCGGAGAAGAACCGCGCGAGCTGGCCGTCGGTCGTCTCGGGCGGCTTGATCGTGTCGACGAGGAGGCTGAAGAGCAGCGAGTCCTCCATGATCAGCATCAGGCCGTCGCCGCCGACGTTCCACACCGCGTGCTTGATCTCGGGCGCGAGCGCGAAGATCGACGCGCCCTGGACGGCACCGAACGAGTGGCCGATGTAGAGCACCTGCGAGGTGTCGAGGTCGGGCACGCCGTCGGGCGCGCCGAGCGGCAGCAGGTCGAGCGTGTCGAGCGACCCGATGAGGCGGACGAGCTCGAGCTGGTCGACCGTCATCTGGCGGAAGTTGTCGCGCGCCTTGCCCAGGTCGAAGGCGTTGGTCACGGGGTCGACACCGAAGAACGCGAAGACGCTCTCGAGCTGCCCCATCGCGCCCGCGCCGCGCGTGCCGTGCTCGGGCGAGTCGATCGAGAACACGGCGACGCCGATCTCGGAGAGCCGCTCGGCCGCGCCCCACGAGCCGTCTTTGTCGCCGCCGAGGCCGTGCTGGTAGATCACGACGGGCCGCTTGCCGCCGAAGGTCTTGTCGCTGAACGCGAGGAACACCTCGAGATCGACCATGCTCTGAGGTTGCGGCAAGCCGCCCAGGGTCTGGAAGGCGCCGTCCGCCGTGCGCATCTCGGGCGACTCGAACGTCGCGCGAAAGCGCACGCGGTCGTCGCCCTCGGACTCCTCTTGGATCGTCCAGGGGTCGTTCTGGGCGGGCTCGGGTGATTGGCGGATCGCTCCGGCGAGGTCGACGAGCTCGCTCTGCTGCGACGTGGTGGTGAAGACGGAGGCGACCACGACCTCGGCGCGCGGGATCCCGAGGCTCGCCTCGAGGACGTCGAGGCCGGCTTGAACCTTGGCGCCGTAGGCGTCGGCGGGCTCACCGTCGATGAGCACGGCTGCGTCGGCCGAGCGCGCGACGGGTCGGCCGTCGGCGCCGAGCATCGCCGTCGTGGCCGCGAACAGGTAGCGCCGGCCGGGCGCGAGCGGGACGGCGGGGCGCGCGACGACGGAGTATTCGTCGAGCAGGTAGATATCGTCCTTGGCCTGCGCGAAATAGCGAGGCAGGAGCCCCACCGCGCGACCGACCTCGGGCGAGGCAGGGTCCACGTCGACGAGGACGAGGGGCGTGTCGCGTCGGGTGAACCGAGCCGGGTCGAGAGCCTCGGGCGCGGTGCCGCCCTGCGGACCCGCGAACGCGGCGCCGTCGATCGGCCCTGCGAACGCTACGGCGATGCCGCCCGCGGTCGAGAAGCCGTCGAGCTCGTTCAGCCGCTGGGTCACGAGCGGGTAACCCGCGACGAAGGTGTCGCCCGATGTCGCGGTCGAAACGGCCACCCGGAGGCGCGTCTTGGTCGTGGGATCTTCGACGGTGTACCGATCCGAGGGGAAGGGGACGAGCGCCGTCTGGAGCGGATCGCCGTAGATGACCTCGACCGGACCGGGGGCGGGGCGCGTCACCTCCTCGGTGCATGAGATCGCGGACCACGCGATGGCGAGCGCGGCGACGCGGCCGGAGAGAGCGGACATCCCGCCATGGGATCGCCCGACGCCCCGCCTGTCAACGGGCCGAAGGACCGGCTCACCCCGCACGCCGCCGGCGCGCCCGGCGCGCGCGCTCTTGTTCTGCGCGCTCGGCGGCGGCCCGCTCCGCGGCGGCGAACAGCTCGGCCAGCTGCTCGGCGGCGTCGGGCCGGTCGCCGGCCTGGGCGACCGCGATCTTGTCGAGCTCGGCCAAGAGCGCGTTGCAGTACCGCGCCGCGTGGGAGCTCGCCGCTCGCCGCTCGCCGCGGGCGCGCGCGTCTTCTTCGCGGCGATCGTGGCGAGGCGCGGGCGGGATGTCGAGGAGCGGCAGCTGCGCGGTGCTCGGCCTGGGCATGACCCCAATCTGACGCTCGTGGCGGTGGCTGCGAAGTGTCAGACAATGTCCTAGGTCATTGTTCGTCCACGCCGGCCCCGGACGAATAGGATGCGCGCATGGCCTCGATGCGTGGCGCCGTCATCGGTTTGGGCGCGCTCGGCGCGACGTACGCCGCGTTCAGCGCGCTCCTCCATGCGGGTGGGGTCTCGGCGCGGGCCGTGTGGCTGCCGATCGAGCCGGGGCACTACTACCTCGCGCAGGCGGTGTTCGTGGCGCCGCTCATGGCGGCCCTGTCCGCGGTGTTCACCGTCGTCGTTCGAGCGCTGAGCGGCGGTGGCGCGGTGAGCTTCCGCGAGGCCTTCGCGGCGCTGGCTCCCGCCTACGCTTGGCCGCTCCTCATCCTCTTCGTCATCCCCGATCTGGTCGTCTACCTCGCGTTCGGTCACGCCGCGCTCGCGAAGGCGATGCGGTTCTACGCGCCTCTCGTGCCGCTCGCGATCGTCGCCTTGGGCGCCGCTCGCGCGCGCGGGCTCTTCGGCTGCGGTCTGGCGCGAGCCGCCGCCGCATCGTTCGGCGGGCTCGTCGCCCAGGGCGTCGCCGGCGCGGTCCTCCTCCGTTGAGGTGGGGAAAGGGGTATAATCGCGCCCCTCGGAGGTTCTCATGCGCCCTTCCGCCGGTGCGGCGATGCTCGTGTGCGCCGCGTGTCTCGCCATCGGTTGCAGCGATTCGGAAGGAGAGACCGGCCAACGCGTCTTCGAGCGGCAGCGGCGCGCCCGCGTCGACGACGAGCGGGTCATCGAGCGCGAGCTCGGGGACCACGTCGTCGTCCTCGTCGGGGATGATGCCCGTCTACACCGGTCGCTGCGGTGAAGAGCCGCCGATGGGCGCGCCCATGCCCGAGCCACCGGCCGCCTACAGCGGCGGCACCTGTCCAGCGCTCGCCGCCGGCGCCAACACGATCGCGTCGGGCGGCGCCGACCGAGCGTTCTTGCTCGTCCTGCCCGCGGACTACGATCCGGCGCAGACGTACCC
>CALKVR010001416.1 GCA_938004815.1 uncultured Polyangiaceae bacterium
CTCGCGCTGCGGATCGCCGACGCCACCGTCGCGCTCCCTACCCTCGACGCGCGCGGCAAGGGGCGCGCCTGCCCCGATTTCGCCGCGCTCGACGGTTTTCTGCAGCCCGCGTCGCGCGGCACCTACGAGCCCGATCGGATGCTCGACGCCGCGAGGCGCCTCCTCGACGCCGACAAGCCCTACGACGCTGCCGTCCTGCTCTCGAAGCACCGGCAGCCGAGCCACTGCTCGCCCCAGGTGATCGCGCTCGTTCGGTCTGCCGCGTCACGCCTCGAGCGCGCGGCCGCGACCCACGCCGACCTCCTCAGCGTGGCCGTGAACTGCGAGGCAACGAGCCCCACGCCGACGCTCATCGCCGATCTGGGCGCGCTCGACGCCGACATCGAGAAGATCGGCGACAGCTCGCGTCAGCTCGAGGTCGGCCTCTTCGCGGCCAAGCTCGCGCTCACGCACGGCAGCGCCGAGCCGCTCGGCGCGATCACCACCCGGCCTGGGTTCGTCTCCAAGCACCGCGAGGGCGGCCCCGGGCCCCTCGCGTTCGCGCTCCTCCTCGATCACGCCTCCAGCGCGCTCGCGGGCCAGCCCGTGAAGATCAAAGACACGCAGGCCGACATGGATCTGCTCTGCGGGCGCATCCCGCCCCCCGATCGCGCCGAGCTCTGCAAGCTGCTCGAGCCGCTGCGCGATCCGAAGGCCAGCGCCGACACGCGCAAGCGCGCCGCCCAGGACTCGCTCCGTAAGGTCCTCGGAAACTGACGACGAGCGCTGCCGCCTACTTTTTGCTCTTCTTCGCGCTCTTGCGTTGACCGGTGGGCTTGCCGAGGCTCGAGCTCTTCGTCGACGGGGTCGACGAGAAGCTCGAGCTCGTCGGGGGGAAGGCCGCTTGCGGGGGGAAGAACTGCGGCGCGGGCTGGCTCGCGACCGGTGCCTGCTGCATCGGCGGCGCGATCACCTCTGCGAGCGCGTCGCCGGTGCTGTTCGAGCCGTCGAACGACGAGCTCTTCTTGTCGAAGTCGCTGGGGGGAGCCTTGTTCGGCGCCTTCGGCGCGGGCTTCTTGCCGAAGTCTTCCTTCGTCGGCGCAGGTGGCTTGGGGGGCGCGAACGTGGGTGCCGGCGGCGTGGAGCTAGGCTCGGGCTTGGCGGGCGCCTTCTCCTGGATGCTGTCCTTGTCGCCGTTGTTGTCGAGCTCGTTCTGCGGCTGGATACGAAGCGCGTCGTCGGCCTTCTTGCGCGCCTCCTGCACCGCCGGCGCGGTGTCGCCCGCCGGATCGAGCTCCTTGGCCTTGTCGAGCGCCTCGAGGCACGGCTGCCACCGGCTCTGATCGCAGTCTTGGAGCGCCTTCTTTCGCAGCTCGCCGGCCTCGGCGACCCTCGGCGCGATCGGCGGCGGCCGCGTGGACGGCTCGGTCGTCGGGTCGGGGCCCGGCTGATCACGAGCAATGTCGACGTCGGGCTCGCGCAAGACACGCCAGAGCACGATGGCGACGAGCGCGACGGCCGCGACGGCCGCGAGCTCGGCGAGCCAGCGCTCTTTCATGAAGCGGCGCATGCGCGAGACGCGCTGGCGAACCCGCGCCGCGGGCAGCTGCTCCTCTTCGGCGATGTGCTCCAGCTTGTCGCCCTCACCCTCACGGGCCATCCACTGGAGCGTCTTCTGCGCGTCCTTGTTCGAGTGGGCCTGCTCTTCGGCCCAGCGGGCGAGCTCGCGCTCCTCGACCGGGGCCGGCGCCGTCTCGATATCGGGGAGCTCGGCCGGCTGCTCGCGCCCGCCCCGGCGGTGGTGGTCGGCGATTTTGTGCCGGGCGACACCGATGAGCCATTTGCGCATCTCGGTCTCGTCCTCGGGGACGCGATCCGACGCCAACGCCTCGACCAGCACCGTCTGCACGACGTCGTCGACGTCGCTCTCCCCTACCCGCTTGCGGATGTAGTCGTGGAGGAACCGCCGCGTCTCGGGCGCCCCGAGGACTCGGCGCGTTCGGGGCTCGCTGGCTACGGGCATGGGGGTGCTCATCGCCAGGCTATCGCCAAGCCCCAGAACAGTGTGACACCCGAGCAACCATTTCCTTGATCCCGATCACCCGGTCCCTTCGTGTATGGTGCCGAGTCTCCCGTGCCGAAGGCCGTCCCCCAGCACTTTCTCATCAAGAGCGAGCCAGGAAAGTACTCCTGGGCCCAGCTCGAGCGCGACAAGCGAACGGCCTGGGACGGGGTACGCAACTTCGAGGCGCGCAATACCCTCCGATCGATGAAAGTCGGAGATCTCTGCCTTTTTTACCACTCGAACGACGGCAAGGACGTGGTCGGCGTCGCCAAAGTCCTCAAAGAGGCCTACCCCGACCCCACCGCCCCGGACGAAGACTGGGCCGCGGTCGACGTCGGGCCGGTCAAGTCGATGAAGGCGCCCGTCCCCCTCGAGGTCATCAAGAGCGACCCCGAGCTCGCCGACATCGCCCTCCTGAAGCGCTCCCGGCTGAGCGTCGTCCCCGTCTCCAAGCAGCACTTCGACTACATTCTCCAGCTCGGCAGGACCCGGCTATGACTCCCCGAGATTTCGTCGTCGCGACCCTGCTTTGCGCCCTCTCCGCGCCGGCGGGCTGCAGCTCCCCCTCGGCTCCCGCCCTGGTCAAAGACGAGATCGTCTGCCCGGGCTTCGAGCAAGGCGGGCAAAAGATGAAGGGCGGCCTGAAACAGCCGGTGCGCCTGCGGGTGATGGAGGACGACGAGGCGATCGCCACCGTCATGCTGTTCGGGCTCGCCGACGACAAGCACCCCACCCGCTTCCTCCTGCCGGACAAGGAGCAGGAGTACACCCTCGAGTTCGCGCAGTGCCAGAACGTGCGCGCCCCGCAGCCCGACGACGCGAAGGGCGCAGCGAAGGGCGGCGTGCAGTTCGTGTGCAACGAGCCCGCCGTCTACAGCTCGGTCAAGCACACCACGAAGAAGGGTGACGCCGCGTCGAAAGAGATCCCGTTCCCCGCGCCGCCGATCGCCGACTGCTGGCAAGCCGGCGCGAAGTAGCCCCGCCTAAGAGGCCAGGCGGCTCTTCCAGTACTGGCGCTTGAGCTCGCGCCACGCCGCCAGATCGGCCCGCGTCGGCGCGGGCTCGATCGGCAGGCTGTTCTTGACCTTGGCCGGGTTCAGCACGTTCGACCACCGGTGGTGGTTCGCGTGCATGTAGATGCCGAAGAAGAGCTTGTTGCCCAGGCGAAAGAGGCCGTGGTTCAGGTTGACCGGCTTGTAGGCGCCCGCCGGGCTCTTCGCGTTGTGCGTGCTCCAGTTGAAGTGCACGAGGTGCAGGATGCCGACGATGGTGGCCGGCAAGAAGAACGCGAGGAAAGCGACCCACCCGAGGAGGACGAACCACGTCGCGATGAGGAGCACGCCGGTGCCGAAGCTCACGAAAGAACGGATCGCTTCGAGGCGACGGTTCTGCGGGCTGTCGCCATGAACCTCGAAGACGGCCTCGTGCAGGTGCTTCTCGAGGTTGGCGAAGTGGTGCCACACGAAGGCCCAGTAGCTCGGCCCGACGGGGTGCGGATCACGTTCGAGGTGATCCGAGTTCTTGTGGTGCTTCTGGTGCAGCACCTCCCACGACGCGAACCGCGTGAGCACGACGACGCCGCAGAGCTCGCCGATGATGCGGTTATAGGGCTTGGGGAAGCTGCCGTGGGTGCAGACGTGGACGAAGACGCTACACAGGATCTGGAGGTAGCAAACGAGCGGGAGCGCCGCGAGGTAGCCCCAGTGCCACGCACCGAGGAGAGCGCCCTCGCCGAATAGACCCCGGTGCCCCGACCCGAGCATCACCGCGAGCGCCGCGATGCAGGCCACCGCGTAAAACCCGTCGTAATAGAAGTAGAACCAACGGTTCTTGCGCAGCTGCGTGAACGGGAGCGTCGTGAGCGTCGACTCGATCGCGGCGGCCACTGCGGTTCTCTCTTTCAAGCCCCCGAGGCGATCGTGCTGCACCGCACAGAGGGTC
>CALKVR010001417.1 GCA_938004815.1 uncultured Polyangiaceae bacterium
CGCCGAGGCGCCCGGCCTCACGGTCGCGTCGCTCGACGGCTACACCGCCGAGGCGGCGTCGCGCCGCGACGTCACCGACGGCTACCTCGCCTACGTGCTCCACACGTCGGGGTCGACGGGCAAGCCCAAGGGCGTCGCGATCACGCACAGAAACTGCCTCGCGTTCGTCGAGCCGGCCAGCGCGCGCTTCGCGATCGGGCCGACCGATCGTCTGGCGTGCCAGGCGCCGCTGCATTTCGATCTCTCGGTCTTCGATCTCTACTGCGCGGCCCACGCGGGCGCGGGTGTGGTCGTATTGCCCGAGTACTTCTCGGCGTTCCCCAAGAAGATGAGCGACGCCATCGCCACCCACGGCGTCACGGTGTGGAACTCGGTGGTGAGCGCCCTCGCGCTCCTGGTGGACAAGGGCAAGCTCGGCACGGTCGCGCGCGACTCGCTGCGCGCGGTGATCTTCTCGGGGGAGCGAATGCCGATCCCGCTCCTGCGCACGCTCCGCGGGCTCCTTCCGCGCACGAGCCTCTACAACGTCTACGGCCAGACCGAGGCGAACTCGTCGCTCGTGCACGAGGTGGCCGAGGTCCCTGACGACGACGGGGCGTCGCTCCCGCTCGGCCGTCCCATGCCGAACTTCGAGACGTTCTTGCTCGACCACGAGGACAACGTCGTCGTGTCATCCGAGGGCAGCGGCGAGCTCTGCGTCGCCGCCGCCACGGTGGCGGCCGGCGGCTACTACCGCGACCCCGAGCGAACGCACGGCAAGTTCGTGCACGACCCGCGCTCGCCCGAGCGCAAGCTGCCTGTCTACCGGACCGGCGACATCGTGCGCCGCGACGCCACTGGCGACCTCTATTTCACCGGTCGGCGCGACGACATGATCAAGACGCGCGGGTTTCGCGTCGAGCTGGGTGAGGTCCAGTCGGCGCTCGACCGTATCGCCGGCATCGTCGAATCGGCGATAGCGGCCGTGCCGCACCCCGCCATCGGCAACGAGCTGGTGGCGTTCGTCCGCGTCGACGGGGGCGCGCCGCTATCGGTCGCCGACATCAAGTCGCGCCTCGCCGCCGTGCTCCCGGCTTACATGGTCCCCGAGAGCATCCACCTCCGCGAGAGCCTCCCGCGCACGTCCACCGGCAAGGTCGACAAGGCCGCGCTCGTGGCGGCTCTGTCAGGCGCGGCGCCGTGAGCAAGATCACGATCCGCCCGATGGTCCCCGAAGATCGCGACGCGTTCGCGGCGTTGACCGCGCACCGCCCGGGCTTCGACCAGCGCATGGCCGAGCGTCGCACCGACGTCATCTGGCACATCGCCTTCAAGAACCCCACGTCCGACGATCTCCCCACCTACTTCGTCGCCACCGATGGCGAGCGCCTGCTCTGCCACATGGGCCGGATGCCCACGTGGTTCTTCGTCGAAGGCCGGCGCCACCTGGCCGCGTTCGCCCACGATCTCTTCGCCCACCCCGAGCTCCAGGCGTCGGGCTCGGGCTTCTTCGTGACGATGAAGCTCTACAAGAAGGTCGAGGAGACTTGCCCGAGCTTCTGTGGGCTGCTCTGGACGAACCAGATCAACATCAAGCTCCAGCAGGCTCGCAAGTACGATCAGCTCTGGGTCGAACGCTGGGTGCGGCCGCTCGACGCCGACCGCGTCGTCGGCCAGCGCTTGGGCTTTCTCCCCGCCCCGCTCGCGGCGCTCACGCGCGCTGGCGCCCGCGTCGCGATCGGCGCCGGTGACGTCGCGCTCCGGCGGATGCGGCGAGGCGCGCCGGCGGTCGCGATCGAGCGCCCCGACGATCGCTTCGACGCGCTGGCCGAGCGGGCCGGGCCGGGCTTGGGCACCGCGCCGGTCAAAGACCGCGCCTACGTCGCGTGGAAGTACTTCGATTGGCCGCACCTGCGCACGACCGTGTACGGCGTAGAAGACGGCCGCTCGCTGCGCGGCTTCGTCGCGTTACGCGAGCCCGAGTCGCCAGCCGAGCCCGGGCGCATCCTCGACATCGTGGCCGCGCCCGACGACGACGCGGCCTGGCACGGGTTGATCGCGCGCGCCCTCTCTCACTTTCGCGCGCGCAAGAGCTCGCGCGTGGAGTGCATGGGCACGTCGCCGGCCGTGGCCGCCGCGCTCGCGCGCTTCTTCTTCGTCGAGCGGCCTCCCCAGATGCCGCTCTTCTTCTTGAACGCGCACAGGTACCAGAACCCCGACCACCTGCGGCGCCGCGAGACGTGGTGTCACGCGTTCGGCGACTCCGAGGGCGGCGAGCAGCCGTGAGCCGCGCGCGCACGGTCGCCGCCCTCGTCGCGGTGGTGCTCCTGCTCGCTCCGATCTTCGCCGCGGGGGTTCCCCCGCTCTCGGACTTCGTCAACCACCTCGCCCGCGCCCACGTGCTCGCGCACCTGGGCGAGAGCGCGGCGTACCAGAGCGCGTATGCCTCGGCCTGGGGCCCCTACCCGAACCTCGCCTTCGATCTCGTGGTCGTCCCGCTCGCGGGCGCGATCGACGTGGTGGCCGCCGGAAAGACGTTCCTCGCCATGACGGTGCTGGTGTGGTGCGCCGGGTGCCACGCGCTCGGCCTGGCAGCGCTCGGCCGGCCGTCGTTTCGTGCCGCGGCCGCGAGCTTCTTCGTCATGTGCGAGCCGTTCTTGCTCGG
>CALKVR010001418.1 GCA_938004815.1 uncultured Polyangiaceae bacterium
TTGTCCCGGCGCAACGGTCAGTGAAATCCCATCGACCGCGATCGCCTTGTCGTAGGCCGCCCTCGCGCCGACCGCGTCTCCGAACGTCTCGAGCATCTCGCCGAGCAGGGCGTGGGTGCGTACCACCGCGTATGGGTTCTCGAGGATGAGACAAGAGCCTGACGCACGACGCAGGTACGCGACGCCACGCTCGCGCTCGCCCGAGCCAGCCAAGGTCTTGCCGATGACCAGGTCGACGTCGTCCGTGTACACGCCGGGGGCCGGTGGCTCGCCGTACTTGGGCAGCGCTTCGTAGGCGGCCCGCATGCGCTCGGGCGTCTCGACCCCGGCCGCGTACCCGACGATCCACGGCAGCATGCGCTGGTAGGGCCGGAGGTTGTCGCCCTGCGACGCGAGGTACGCGTGGTAGCGGTCGAACGAGAGCTTCTTCATGGCGGCGTAACGAGGATCGTTGTCGCTCTGCTCGGCGGCGGCCACGAACAGCAGGTAGTACGCCGCTTCCGAAGGCGTCGGCGGTGTGGCGCCGGCCGCGCGCTCGAGCACGCTGTGGGCGAGCTCCCCGACCGCCCGCTTGTCCTCGATTTCGCTCAAGACGAGCAGCAGGGTGAACGACGCGACCAGACGGCTTCGCAGCGAAGTATCGGCGGGGAGCGTGCTGACCGCCTCGCGGGCGTATGTGAGCGCTTGGTCGAAGTCGCCCTCCAGGGACGCGTGGTTCGTCAGATCGTGCAGGCGCACCGAGGCTCGCTCACGCTCCGGGACCCGCGCCCATTTCTGCTCCAGCGCCTCACGGATCGCGGCGTCGCCTCCGTCTCGTGCCGCGAGAGAGAACGCGACCATCTCGTAGGCCGCCGGGTCGTCCGGGTCGGTTCCGACCCAGTCCCGCGCGTACCGTTCCATCGCCGAACAATCTCCGTCGAGCGCGGCCCGACGCGCGAGGGCGGCGATGCAGTCGACGGCATCGGGCCGGCTGGCAACGCACGCCTGCGCCGCGTCTCGGCCTGCCTTCACGTCGTAGAACTCCTTGTCGACGTATTGTCGGTCGAGGAGCTGCGCGATCTCCCATCCGGGGCGTTGCATTCGTTCAACCGCCGCGTACGCGCCGGCCTTGTCGCTTCGTTGCACGCGGAGCCGAGACAGGACGGACCAGAGCTCCGTCGAACCGGCCTCGCGTGCCAGGGCCGCGAGCGCAGCGTCGGTGCGTTTGATGTCGGGAGGGGATGCGAGGAGGGGCGAGGCTGCCTCCACGACCGCACGCTCGAACGCAGTGAGCTCGTGGGCTCGCGTCGCAGCGTCGCGCTGGTGGCGCTTGGCGTCGTCGCCGGGGGGTGAGAGCAGCGCGAGCCAAAGCCGCTCGCTGGCCGACGCGTCGCCGCTCTCGGCGCGCTGCGCCATACGTCGCAGCGCGGCGGCACGCGATCCGATCCGGATGGATCCCCACGCGGCTCGAGCATCCTTGCCGACGAGCTGGTCGGCTTCACCAAAGGGCGTGACGACAGAGGCGGTCGCCGAAGCGGGCGCGATGGCGTCGGCGGTCGAGCGCGGCCCGAGCTGCGAAACGGCGAGCGCGACCAGACCCACAGCCGTGACGAAGCCGGCCAGCGCGGCCAGACCCGGGCGGGGTGGTCTGATGGGGGCGCCGCCGGCCGCGTCGAGCCGCGTCGAGTGAGAAGGCTTCGTGCGTTCCTCCGCGTCATCTGCCCCCGCGCGCGGCGAGGCTCGCCCGCGGAGACGTGCGGCGGGGGGAGCGTCGGCGTCGAGGCGCTCGAGGTCGAACGCCGACTCGTCTGCGCCGAGCACGAGCTCCAGCTCGCGCGCGACCGCGGCGGCATCGACCGGTCTGTCGACCGGCTCGCGCTCGAGCATGCGGTCGATGAGCCCCGCGAGCGCGGCGGGCAGGTCGGGGCGGAGGTCGCCCAGGGGCGTGGCGCGGTCACGTGTAGCCCGCACCAGAACCTCGAGCACGTTGTCGTCCTCGAACACCGGGCTGCCGCTCAGGCAGCGATAGAGGAGGCAGCCCAGCGAGTAGACGTCGGAGCGCTGATCGACGCGCCGGCCTTGGATCTGCTCCGGCGAGACGTACCCTGGCGTCCCCACGATCTCGCCCGCGCGTGTCAGCGTTTCACCCGCCTCGACGTAGCGCGCGATGCCGAAGTCGACGAGCTTCGCCTGCCGAACGTCGCCTCCGACCAGGAATACGTTTGCTGGCTTCACGTCGCGGTGCACGACGCCCCGCTCGTGGGCGTGCACCAGGCCGTCGAGGAGACGCCTCGCGAGCGCGGCCGTCTCTCGCAAGGTGAGCTCCGATCGGCGGAGCCGTTCTCGCAAGCTCTCGCCTTCGAGCCACTCCATGACGATGTAGCGCTCGCCAGACGCAGTCGTCCCCGTCTCCCAGCACCCGACGATCGCCGGATGCGACAGCTGGCTGACGATGGCGAACTCGCGCTCGAAGCGGAGCACGTCGCTCGGATCCATCGATTTCAGCGCCTTGATCGCGACGATGCGATCATCGTGCGTGTCGCGGGCGCGAAAGACGGTGCCCATCGAGCCCGTCCCGACGGCCTCCTCGAGGACGAAGCGGCCCCCGAGGCCGTACCCGGACGAGTCACGCAGCATGCGCTTGGAGCCCCGACCCTATCATGGTTAGGCTCATACCCCTGAGCGGATGGCTGGCGACGACCTCGAGACCGAGAAGCTGAGCGGTCGCTCGGCAGAGAGCGTGCGGCGGCGGCTACGGGCATCGGTGAGCACGTGCCTCCTCGTGCAGGGGCGCGGCGCGAGCGTGGTGGTCCCGCTCGCGCTCGGTGCGGCGGTGGTGGTGGGGCGCTCGGCGCCCTCGGACGTCATCGTCGACGACACCAGCCTGTCTCGCCAGCACGCACGTTTCGTGGGCGCCGCCGGCGGGGCGTCGGTCGAAGATCTGGGCTCGACCAACGGGACGACGGTCCGCGGGCAGCCCGTCGAGCAGACCGACTTGGCGCACGGCGACAAGGTCGAGCTCGGCGCGGTGTCGGTGACGGTCCTCTCGGCCGCCGCCGAAGATGGCGCTCGCGACATCGCCGCCCACGACCGGTTTCGCGCGTGGTTCGACGACGAGCTCGCGCGGGCGCGGTTCTTCAAGCGCTCGTTGACGTTGTTCATGGTTCGCGTCCCCGACGGCGGGGCCGCCCACACCGAGCTGCTCGCGCTCCTTCGCACCTTCTTGCGCCCGATCGATCGGGTCGGGCAGTACGCGGGCGGGGTGGTCGAGGTCCTCGCGCCCGAGCAGAGCGCCGCCGACGTTCGCAGCCGGCTCCTCGCCGCTCTGAAAAAGGCGCCCGGCGACCGACCGTTCTGGGCCGGCGTCGCCGCCTTTCCGGACGCGGGCGCTTCGGCCGAGGAGCTGCTCGGCGCAGCGTGGCAAGCGCTCCGCCGCGCATCTTCGGACGAGCCCCTCGTGGTCGCGGCCGAGGGCGAGCGGCGAGGCGTGCGCGCCGACACCTCTGTCTCGGGGCCCGGCGCGGCGTTGTCCTCGGGGGCTCGCAGCGGGCCGATGCAAGACGTGCTCGCGACCGCGGAGCGCGTCGCTCGCACGGCCGTCCCCGTGCTCATCCTCGGTGAGACCGGGACGGGGAAAGAGGTC
>CALKVR010001419.1 GCA_938004815.1 uncultured Polyangiaceae bacterium
AGCATACAGATCGGCCTCGCCATAGCTCTCGCATACGTCGAGCCGCTCGGCCGCGAGCCGGCTGTCGACGAGGAGCCCGACCCCCGCCCCGATGAACGCGAGCCCGACGCCGCCGGCGACCCATGACCAGATTGGCACCTCGCCGTCATCGGCCGGGGCGGGAGCGGAAACAGGCGCAGGCGCGGGCTCGGGCCGACGCGCCGGGCCGGGAGCGCCCGGAGCATCCGGCGGCGCCGCGGGCTCGGCGATCGGCTCGAGCGTGACGTGGAGGCTCGTCACCTCGGCCGGCGGCGTCGTCACGCGGAACGTCCGCGTCGTGAAGCCCGCTGCGCTGGCCACGACCACGTGCTCGCCCGCATCGACCGGTACGGGCGCATCGAGCGCGCCGGCGGCGAGAGGCGCGCCGTCGATGGTGATCGACAAGTCCTTTGCTCGAGAGAGCGCTGCGGGCAGCACGATCTCGAGCTTCGGGCTGCGAGCGAGCGCGTCTTGCTTGCCCTTCTTCGCGATGTCCTCGAGCGCTTGGCGGCGCTGCGCGTCGGTCTCGGAATTCAGGTCGAGCGCGCGATCGTAGGCAGCGACGGCCGCGACGAACCGCCCGAAGTGTTCGTGGCACCGAGCAACGTGGATGGCGGTGCTCGCCGAGGGCAGCACAGCGAGGCTCTGCTCGTAGAGCGGACAGCCGCCGTCGAAGTCGCCCTTGTCGACCCGCGCCTTGGCGTCTCGAAAGAGCGCCTCGCCCTTTGCGCGGTCGGGGGCGCCGGTTCCCGGCTGCGCATGCGCGGGGGCCGCGACCCCGAGCGCAAGCAAAACAAAGGCGACGGCCGCGAGAGCGCGGGGCGAGAGCAACGCGGTTCGATCAAGGCTTGGCGAGAGGGTCATCGGAGGGCTTGGGGGGAGGGGATGGGGGCGTGGAGACGGGCGGACGCGGGGGGGCCGCTGCGGTGGCGGTGGAGCGTACGGGGGCGTCGACCGGCGGCGACGACGGCCTGGAGGATGACACCACTGTCGTCGGAGCAGCCGTCGCCGCCGGCTCGGTGCACGGCGCGGGGAGCGCGATCGACGCCGGCAGAGAGGGCTCGCGATCGGCCGCCGTTTCCGTGACTTCGGCCCCCTGCGTCGCGACCGAGGTCGCCTCGATGGGGAGGGGGTCGTCTCTGGTGCGCATCTTGGCGAGCGCGGCCACCAGCACCGCACCGGAGACGCCGACCACGGCGGCGGCGACCCAGCGCCCGCGCGACGTGCGTTTCTGCTCTTCGCGCGTCTCCGACACGGTCGCGGCGCCGCTCACACCCGTCTCTTCTCCGCTCGCGCGCGCCGGGCTCTTGTTCTCGAGCGGGAGCGTCGAGCTGACCACGACCGCACCATCGCTGGAGGCGCCGGCCGCGTGAGAGGGGCGCACAGGGGCGTCGGCCGACGACGGTGGCTGCCACGACGACGCGAGCTCTGCCTCCGTGATCTCGAGGCCGCCGGGGCAGAGCGCCCGGATCGCGGCGAGGAGATCGCGGGCCGAGGGCGTGCGTTGGCCGAGGTCTCGTTGGAGCAGACCGTCGACGATCGCCGCGACCTCGGACGAGACCCATGGCGCGCGGGTCTGCACCGCTGGCACGGGGGCGGTCATGACCGAGACCAACAGCGAGGCGATGGGCGCGCCGCGGTCGAACGGCGTGCTGCCGGTGAGGAGCTCGAACAGCACCACGCCGAGCGACCAGAGATCCGTGCGCGTGTCGAGCTGCCGCTCGCCGAGCGCCTGCTCCGGCGACATGTAGAGCGGCGAGCCGATGATCGTGCCCGACTTGGTGATGGCGGAGCCCGCCGAGAGCTCGTCGTCTTGGAGCTTGGCGATACCGAAGTCGAGGATCTTCAGAATGCGGGTCTCGTCCGGGCCGCGCGCGAGAAAGAGGTTCGCGGGCTTGATGTCGCGGTGGATGATCCCCTCGGCGTGCGCCGCGCCCAAACCACGGCACGCGTGCGCGACCAACCGGAGCGCGAGCGTGGGCTCGAGCGCGCCGCGCTGGGTCACGAGCTCGGCCACGTCCGAGCCGCGAAGGAGCTCGATCGCCAGGTAGGGCGCCCGCGTCGCCTCGTCGAACCCGACGTCGAGGACCTGCGCGACGTGGGGCGACTCGAGCCGCCCGGCCGCCCGCGCTTCGACCTGGAAGCGGCGCAGCACCGCGCGGCTCGCCACGACTTCGGGGGAGATCAGCTTGATGGCCACGCGGCGACCGGTGCCGGTGTGGAGGCCCTCGTAGACGGCGCCCATGCCACCCTGCCCGAGCAGCGCAACCGTACGGTACCGGCCGTCGAGCACGCGCCCGAGCATCTTGTCGGACGACTCGCCTACGGCCCCCGCGAGCCCGGCGCGGTCGACGATCGAGGCCGACCGCGCGTCTGCGGCCAAGAGGGCACGCACCTCGTCGGCGAGCCCGGCGTCGTCTCCGCATCGAGCGTCGACGAACGCATCGCGCTCCGCTGCCGGCAGGTCGACCGCCGCCGCGAAGATCGTCTCGACGCGCCGCCACCGCTCGGCGTCCATCAGCGCCGCCCCCGCCGGGGAAAGCCCGCGCTCAACCGCCGTCTCCCAGCTCTTTGATCAGCCACGCCCGCGCGACGCGCCAGTCGCGACGGACGGTGGGCGCGGACACGCCGAGCTCATCGGCGATCTCGGGGTCGCTGAGCCCACCGAAGACGCGATACGAGACCACGCGCGCCTGTCGGGCGTTCAGGGTCTCGAGCTTGGTCAGCATGTCGTCGAGCGCGACGATGCGGTCGAGCGGCAGCTCGGCGCCGACCAGCGCCTCGTCGAGGGTGACCGGGCGCTCCCCCGCCCCCCGCTTCTGCATCCCCCTCGCCCGGGCATGGCTGACGAGGATGCGCCGCATCATCAAGGCAGAAAGCGCAATGAAATGGGTGCGTCCGTCGGTGGGCACCTGGCCGGCCATCCGGAGGTAGGCCTCGTGGACGAGCGCGGTCGGGCTGAGCGTATGCCCGGCCCGCTCACGGCGCAGCCGCGCCGCCGCCACCCGCCGCAGCTCCTCGTAGATGTCCGCCTCCAGCGCCTTCATTCGGGTCTGACAGTCTAGGCGAGATTTCTCTCTCGCCGTGATCACATCCCGTCCCGAAGCGCGCGTTCCTTGGTGAACCAAGAAACGGAGACCCCATGACGACGCGCTTCCGACCGTTTGATGTCCTCGTATCCCTGATCCTCGGTGCCGCAGCGGTAGGTTGCGGCGACAACGCCGACGACCTCGTCGAGCCGTACCAGAGCGAGCCGCCCGTGCCGGGCGGGTGGTTCCAGCCCGCAGCGACCGACACCTGGCAGTGGCAGATCGAGGGCGCGCTCAACGCCGCCTACGACGTTCGGGTATACGACATCGACCTCTTCGAGAACGACGCCGCCGCCATCGCGGCGCTGAAGGCCGAGGGCCGCCGCGTCGTCTGCTACTTCTCGGCGGGCACCTACGAGGAGTGGCGCGACGACGCCGGCGACTACCCGGACGCGATCATCGGCGAGCCGCTCGACGACTGGCCGGACGAGCGCTGGGTGGATGTCCGCTCGAAGACGCTCCGAAGCATCCTGGAGAAGCGACTGGACCTCGCGGCCG
Source organism: uncultured Polyangiaceae bacterium (assembly GCA_938004815.1). Taxonomy (GTDB): domain Bacteria; phylum Myxococcota_A; class Polyangia; order Polyangiales; family Polyangiaceae; genus Xiheicaenibacterium. Next base: position 3,606 of record CALKVR010001419.1, read on the forward strand.
AGAAGGGCTGCGACGGCGTCGAGCCCGACAACGTCACCGCGTTCCGAAACGAGAGCGGCTTCGACCTCACCCCCGAGGATCAGCTGGGCTTCAACCGGTGGCTGGCCGACCAGGCCCACGCCCGCAACCTCGCCATCGGGCTGAAGAACGACGGTGATCAAGCGGTGGAGCTGGAGCCCTGGTTCGACTTCACCGTCAACGAGGAGTGCCACTTCTACGAGGAGTGCGATCAGCTCGCGCCGTTCTTCGCCGCGGGCAAGCCCGTCTTCAACGCCGAGTACGCCGGCACGGCGACCGCCGCGGGCAAGCTCGCCGAGACGCTCTGTCCGAAGGCGATCGCCGCGGGCACGCGGACGCTGATCCTGCCCCTCGATCTCGACGACGCGTTTCGCGTGAGCTGCGACGCGCTGTGAGGACCCGTTGCTGGAGCGACTCTCGATGCTGCGACCTACGAGGATATCGATGGCGAGTCGTGGCTCGTCTCGACACCGTGACCCTCGTGGTCTAATCCGGATGTGCCTTTCGATGTGTTCTCGGCGCTCGCAGAGCTCGTAGGGTTCTTTACCCGGACCGCGAATGACCTGACGGAGCGGGCCGAGGAGGGCGCGCTCTTCGACGACGTTGCGTACAGGATCGGGC
>CALKVR010001420.1 GCA_938004815.1 uncultured Polyangiaceae bacterium
GGTGGCGGCGACGTCGGCGGGGGTAGCGAGCGAGCGAGAGGTGGCGGCCCAGGCCTCGAGATCGTTGGCGAACGCCTCGGCGGTGGCGTACCGGGCGGCGGGGTCGCGCGCGAGGGCGCAGAGGACGATGGCGTCGAGCTCGCGCGGGATGGTGGGGACGCGTGACGAGGGCGGATCGACGTGGGCGGCGGTGGCGAGCCGGAGGTTGGCGAGGGTGTCGAGGCCGGCGTAGAGAGGCTCGCCGGTGAGGAGCTCCCAGAGGACGATGCCGAGGGAGAAGACGTCGGCGCGGCGATCGAGCGGCCTGCACTCGGCCTGCTCGGGCGACATGTAGCGGACCTTGCCCTTGAGCTCGCCTTGCTCGGTGTGGACGGTCCGGAGGATCGCGTGCGCGATGCCGAAGTCGGTGACCCTGACGGACCCGTTAGCGGCGACGAGGATGTTGTGAGGGCTGACGTCGCGGTGGACGACGCGGAGGGGCTGACCGTCGAGGCCGCGCGTCTCGTGGGCGGCGTGGAGGCCGCGCGCGGCGTCGATGGCGATGCGCACCGCGACGGGGAGGGGGATGGTGGTGCGGACCTTGCGCGCGGCCTTGGCGAGGACCGAGAGCGAGACGCCGTCGACGTACTCCATGACGAGCATGTGCTCGTTGTTCTCTTCGTAGACGTCGAGCACCTGGACGACGTTGGGGTGCTGGACGAGCGACGCGATGCGCGCCTCTTCGTGGAACGAGAGCACGAGCTCGCGGTCGGCCATGACGTGCTGGTGCATCCGCTTGATGGCGACGAGGCGCTCGAAGCCGGCCGCGCCGCGCAGGCGCCCGACGTAGACGCTGCCCATGCCGCCGGCGGCGAGCTCGAGGAGGAGCAGGTAGCGGCCGGCCTCACTCCCGGCGAGCGTGCGCGCCGAGGGCGTGCTCGACGGGGTGTGGGTGCCCGCGGGGTCCGGCGCCGGCATCAGTACGCTCCCTCGACCCCGAGGCCGAGGGGGCCGACGCGAACCTTGATGGTGCCCGTCTCGGTTGGCTCGGTTTCGGCCTTTTCGCCGAAGGTCCAGTCGACGCCGAACGCGCCGACGAGGGCGGTGGCGGTCGCGAAGATCGTCGTCGTCGCGACGAGCACGTTCGTTCGCGCTTGCCGCGTGCGCCCGTCGTCGAGGCCGTCGCGGGTGGGGTTCGCGTCGAACTCGGAGCGGGCGTTCTCGGTGTCGACGCCGCTCCAGATGAGGAGGCTCGTCGACAGCACCGTCAGGCCGACGCCGCCGAAGAAGTACCCGGGGTGGATGGGTCGCGGCCACGGGCCCTCGTCCTTCTCCTCGGGCGGCGGCGGGGGCGGCGGCGCCTTGGGCGCTTCGAGCTTCACCGGCGCGACCGCGCCGGCCGCGACGTCGATGCGCCGCTCGACCGTCTCGTCGCCGTACCGCGCCTCGACGAGGTGAGCGCCGGGGTCGACCCAGCGATCGCCCGCGCGCGCGGGCGCGCCGTTCACGCGCAGATCGCTCCCGCCGGGCTCGACCTCGATGCGGAGCCGGCCGAGCTTGGGCGCGAGCCGGGCGAGGCGCCGCTCGGCGATCACGCGCGCCGAGCCCTCGCTGAAGTCGGCGAAGAGGCGCGAGCTCGCTTCGGCGGCGAGGGCGAGCTCGCCGCTCTGCTCGTACGCGTCCATCGCGTTCAAGAGCGCGTCCGGATGCGGCGCGATGCTGTACGCCTCTTCGAAGAGCTCGGCCGCTCGCCGAAACTCCTTGAGCTTGAAGAGGCGCGTGGCTTCGCGAAAGCGCTTGGCGGCGAGGGCCTTATCCTGGGCGGTGGGCTCGGCCGCGTAGGCCGTGCCGGCATGCGCGAGCGTCACCATGGCCAGCAAGGTGGCCAGAGCGAGCACATGCACGTACCGGATCAGGGAGAGGGTCATCGGCGACCGCCTCCGGCAATCGTATCGTGCTTTACGGGCAGCCGGGATCTCCCACGCAGTCGGGGCAGGTGCACTTTTCGATGGGCGCGTAGCAGAACTGGTCCGGGGGCGGGCAAGTCGAACAAAACGGCGCGTTCGCGCAGTCTGCGCAGTCGCAGGACTCCATCGGGGTGCACGCGGAATCCACGGTGCAAGTGGCGCAGCTGGGCGTCCCGGCGCAGTCGGGGCACTCGCAGTCCTCGTTCGCCATCTCGCACATGCCGTCGGGCATGCCCCCCGCGCAGCTGGCGACCACGGCTACGCACTGCGGGTGGTTCCAGCAATCGTCGCAGTGGCAGCCCTCGATGTACGAGTCGCAGATCGCGTCCTCGAAGCAAGCGTCGGGGGGGCACACCCCGCTGCCGAAGCAGTCGGGGCACGTGCACGAGTCGTTCTCGTCGCAGTAGTCGTTGGTCTCGCACTGATCGGGGTTGCAGAGCGCGGTGCTCGCGCAGTCCTCGCAGCTGCACGGCTCGGAGCCCGAGCAGATGCCGTTGGGCATCCCCGCGATGCAGTCCGAGCCGCCCTCACCGGTCGAGGAGCTGGACACTTGAGACGACTCGGAGGACGACTGATCGGCGCCGGCGCTGCCGCCGGCGCCTGCACCGCCGCCACCGAGCAAGCTCTCCGCCCCGTCAAACGTGAAGCAACCCCACAAGAGGAGTGCGCACCCGAGGGCGCCTGAGAGGGCGCGTCCGATCATCGCGGCCCAGCATACCGCGGAACGCGCGCGCTGGCGCCTTTGGGGGGTATCTAGCTCGGCGCGGGGCTCGCCACGCCCCGTGGCTGTAAGCTCGAGCGCAGACGCGCGTTCGGAGGCACCGTGGCAGCTCGCACGTTTCGGTTGGCGGCTCTCTTGTCCGCTCCTCTGCTCTTGGCGGGGTGCTTCAACGTCTGGGAGGCGTATGAGGACCCGCCGCCGAGCACGGCCCGGCACGATCCGCACGAGCCACGGACGCTCGCGCGCTCGTTGCTCGGGGGAACGTCGCTCGTCTCGTACAGCGACGATGGCGAGCACTTCGCGCTGCGGCTCTGCAAAGTGTGGCGCGATCAGTCGAGCACGTGCGAGCTCGGCTTCGGGACGCGCGAAGGCCTGAACGAGCTCTGGCCCGTGCAGGTGCCGGCGCCGACGCTCGACGGAGAGGGCGCCCGCCTCGTCGTGGCGCTCCTCGCCTACCGACTCGACGATGTCGACGCCCATCTCATGGAGGACCGAAAGGGAGGAAAGATCGCGACGGTCGCGGCGCCGAGCGGGGATCACCGCGTGACGCTGGAGGGCAACATCATTCGGCTCTCACACGTCACCTCGCACGGCCCCGGGGGAGTGGTGACGCCGCTCGCTGCTGCCCGCGTCGAAGGCGATCTGCCCGCCGAGATCATGACGAACGCCAGCTTTCGTCGCCGCGATGCGGTCGCAGTAGAGGTCTGGCACGACGTCGCAGAGGGGCCCGTCGCGCGGTTCAACCAGTGGGTGCTGTTCTTTCGCCATGACG
>CALKVR010001421.1 GCA_938004815.1 uncultured Polyangiaceae bacterium
CGACAACCTCCTCACGTGCGGCTCGACACCGGCCCGGGTGGCGAGACCCGCCACTTACACCAAGGCCCGGTTGACCGAAAGACGACGGCTCTGTTTCTATCCGCACCCTCATGGCGAAAAAGAAGATCGCGGTGATTGGCGGCGGGGCGGCGGGGGCATCGGCGGTCTGGACGCTGATGAACCCCGAGACAGAGAACCTCTGCGACGTGACGTTGTTCCACGACGAGACCGAGGTGGGCGGGCACTCGCGCACGATCGGCGTGTGGTTCGACGACACGGGCAAGGGCCACGCGACGACGCCGGCGCCCGCCGGCAAGACGGTGTACCCCGTCGACATCGGCGTGCAGTTCGTCTGCAACACGCTGTACCCGAACCTCTACAAACAGATCACGCGGCCCGAGTTCACGGGGCGCGTCTCGCTGACCGGGCACCCCGAGCTGAAGATCTCGGGCTCGTTCACCCCCACCCTCAATTGGGGCAATTTCCCCGAGTACCAATCGGGGCCGCGGTTCTCGGGTTGCTACAACTGGTCGACGCGGCGGCTCGCGCGCGAGTTCGAGTGGGACATCAAGACGGCGCCGTTCACGCCGCTCGACGGCATCACGTTCACCACGAACATGGAGCAATACCTCCAGATCGAGGGTGTCTCCTGGAGCAGCAACTTCTTCCGCTACCTGTTGATCCCGTACCTCTGCATCATCAACGGCTACGGCACGACCGATCTGCTCGAGACGACGTTCGAGGATCTGTTCCCGATCTTCACCAAGCTCCCCGTCATCCAGCCCAAGGGCCCGTACGGCGCGTTCACGCAGCCGGGCACCGGGTGGGACCGCTTCACCGAGGGCGCGACGGCGTGGGTCCTGGCGATGGCGAACTACGGCGCGTCCAAGGGCGCGACCATCAACACGGGGCAGACGGTGACGGCCGTCTACCCGCTCGCGAGCGGCAAGGTCATGGTCGAGTACTCGCCGACCGTCGATCTGCAAGCCGCGCTCACCAACCCCGCGCACCCGGTGCCGCAGCTCTCGGCCGAGTTCGACGACGTGATCCTGACGACGGACATGACGACGAACCGCCAGCTCCTCGACAACCTGAACAACCCCATCTACGGCGTGCAAAAGGACTACATCACCGAGGACAAGTTCGCGCTCATACCCGGTGTTTGTTACATCCACCAGGACGACGAGTGCTTGTCGCCGCACCTCCGCGACAAGAAAGAGGACGGGCAATTCGTGGGCGCGTACGCGTGGGGCGACATCGACCCAGGCGGCAACACCTACGGCCTGCCGTACAACCTCCAAAAGGCGTTCCAGACGTACTTGATGAAAAACATCCTCGGCACGCCGGTCGATTGCCACGTGTCGATGTACGCCGACAACGTGGGCGCGAAGCTGCCCGACCCCGCCAAGACGATCTACGTCAAGACTTGGCGCCACGGTCGGTGGGTCGCGAGCTTCTTCGATCAAGCGAAGAAAGAGCTGCACCGCATCCAGGGCCTCGGACACATCTGGTTCGCCGGCAACAACACCACCGTCGACTCCGAAGAGGGCGCGCTCCTCTCGGCGATGATCATCGCCAACAAGATGTTCAAGGAGTGGGTCTACCCCTTCGACCTCACCTCCGAGGCGTACTTCTTCTTCCAGTACTTCCAGAGCGTCATGTTCCCCACGCCCACGTTCGGCTGGCACTTCGGCGGCATGGCCGCGGATGCCGACGAGCACTTGAAGAAGCTCTTCGGCGCGCAACCGTAGCGGTCGCGGCCGTCTCGCTCGAGCTGCGGTAGGCTCATGAGGAAGCATGTGGCGACGGCTGCCCGCTCCTGTGCGCTGGCTGGTAGTGCTGGCGATCCTCGCGGTGCCGATTTGGCTCGTGTGGCCGCCGCTCGCGATGACGATGCCGCCTGGGGTGCTGGCGCCGGCCGATCCGGTTCAGGTGGATCTCACGGTGGGGCCGACGTGGACGCGCGAAGAGCTCTTGATCACGGGGGTGGCGACGTTCGAGCTGACGGCGAAGGTGCTGGGGCGCGAACGGTACTGGATGGGTCGCGAGGCGAGCTTGTCTCCGATCGATTTGGCGCTCGGCTGGGGGCCGATGTCGAACCAGGCGATCGTGGATCAGATCGACGTGAGCCAGGGTGGCCGCTGGTACCAATGGTCGACGAGCGCGTTTCCGATCGCCGAGGCCGAGATCGTCTCACACAGCGCGAACATGCACATCCTGCCGGCCA
>CALKVR010001422.1 GCA_938004815.1 uncultured Polyangiaceae bacterium
GGCGAGGTGCGGACGAGGCCCGAGCCGATCGCCTCTTTGGTGGGAGCGACCGCGGCGAGCCCCGCGAACCCGGTCATCAGGATGCAGCTCGCGATCTCGAGCCGGCGCACGCGCCCCGGATCACCATCGATGGCGCGCCGCGCGAGCCACGAGAGCCCGCCGGCGAAGAGCGCCGAGAGGAACAGGAGCGGTAGCAGGTAGCCTAGATACTGAGCCGTCACCGCGCCCGCGATGTGCTCGCTCGAGTTCAAGAAGAACGCCAGCCCCGAGCTCGTGAGGTGCGAGCCGAAGAGGACGTGCAGCGCCACCCCGAGCCCGTGCAGGCAGAGGACGAGCGTCGCGATGAGTGCGGTCGAGGTCACGGCCGCCCAACGGCGCGAGCGCCGCGCCGCCCGGCGCGTGAGCGCCAGGGCCGCGAACGACGCGAGGAAGAGCAGCGCGCCGAAGACCGACGCGGTGACGGCGGCGCCGAGGAAACGCTCGGGCCAGGTGGGCCCGGCGCGGTCGGCCTCGCCCGCGAAGCGCGCCACGACGCCCTGTCCGATCGTGCCCACCACCAGCCCGGCTGCGGCGCCCAGCACGCCCACCCGGGAGCCGCTCCGGACGCAGGCGCGCAGGTCGAGGGGCCTACTGGACGAAGTGACGGAGGTCGGCACGTAGAAACCGGGGGAGCCCACCAGTCTACACGCTGGCTTCAGAACGGCGACAACTTGGTCACGAAAGAGTGTCGGGATGCCGCGCACGCTTTTGTGGTCAAGCGGATTGCCCTGGGCGATCAGACCGACGACGCTTCGTGCCGTGCCGGAGCGAAGCCGTCTCACTCGCTACCTCGAGAGGGCGCCGACCGCGGTGTTCACGCTTTACGCGGTTGTGGCCGCGTTCGGCGCCTACTTTTGCATGTACGCCTACCGCAAGGCGTTCGCCGCCGGCACGTTCGCGGGCTCGGTCGACCTCTTGGGCCTCGCGCTGGATCGGAAGACGGTGCTCGTGCTCTCCCAGGTCGCGGGGTACTGCGCGTCCAAGTTCCTCGGCATCAAGATCGTCTCCGAGCTCCGCCCCGAGCGCCGCGCCGTCGCCATCGTCGGTTGCATTTCGATCGCGGAGGGCGCCCTCCTCCTCTTGCCGCTCCTGCCGCCCTCGCTCGAGGGTTTCGCGCTGCTCTTGAACGGCCTCCCGCTCGGGCTCGTTTGGGGGCTCGTCTTCGGCTTTCTGGAGGGGCGGCGCACGAGCGAGATCCTCGGCGCGGGGCTCTGCGCCAGCTTCATCGTGGCGAGCGGCGCGGTGAAGAGCGTCGGGAAATGGCTCCTCGACAGCGGCGTCGCCGAGGACTGGATGCCGGCGGCCACGGGCGCGCTCTTCTTTCCGCCGCTGCTCGTCTGCGCGTTGCTTCTCCGCTACATGCCGCCCCCGTCGCCCGCCGACGAGGCCGCGCGGTCGAAGCGGGCGCCCATGGACGCAGCCGCCCGCGCCGCTTTCGCGCGCCGGTTCGCGCCCGGGCTCTTTCTCCTGGTGGGGCTGTACATCCTGCTGACGGCGGTCCGGGACTTTCGCGACAATTTCGCGCGCGAGATCTGGGACGCCCTCGGCTACTCGGAGGCACCCAGCGTGCTCGCCACCGCCGAGGTGCCCGTCGCCGTCTTGGCGCTGCTGACGGTCGCGGTGATGATCGCGATCCGCGACAACCGGCGAGCCCTCCTCGCGGTGCACGGGGCCATGTTGATCGGCGTCCTCGTCGCGGCAGGGGCGACGCTCTTGTTCCGCGCCGGATCCATCGGTCCGGCCGCGTGGATGATCGCGATCGGCAGCGGTCTGTACATCGCGTACGTGCCGTACAACTGCGTGCTCTTCGACCGGTTGGTCGCCGCCACCAGCTCGATCGCCACCGCGGGCTTTCTCATCTACGTCGCCGATGCGTTCGGCTACCTCGGCAGCTCGGCGCTCTTGCTCTACAAGAACCTCGGCCACCCGAGCCTGCCCTGGGTCGATTTCCTGGCCTCGACGACCCTCGTAACGGGGGCCGCGGGTGCGGGGGTGTACGTGGTCAGCGCGGCCTACTTCTGGAAGAAGACGAGAACTGGTGACGTCAAGTCTCCCGCTCCCGCGCCTTCTCCGGTAAGCCGTTCGCCGGCATCGTGAGCGCAGCATCCGGGCTCAACCCCTCCCAACAGCGAGCCGTCGACCACGGCACGGGCCCCCTCTTGGTCCTGGCGGGCGCCGGCTCCGGCAAGACCCGCGTCGTCACGACCCGCATCGCGCGCCTGCTCGATCACGGCGTCCTCGCGCGATCGATCCTCGCGATGACGTTCACCAACAAGGCGGCCGGCGAGATGCTCGAGCGCGTGACCAAGCTGGTGGGTCAAAAGCGCGCCAAGGACCTGACGGTGGGCACGTTCCACCGCTTCGGTCTCGGCGTCCTGCGAGCCGAGGCGCGGGCGCTCGGGTTCCGAGGCGCCAAGTTCACGATCTTCGACCAGGCCGATTGCACCGGCGTGATCCGCGAGGCGCTGCGCGAGCTCCGGTCGGGGCGCGGCTACGACGTCGGCGCCATCCTCGCCCGCGTGTCGGCGGCCAAGAACGACTTCATCGAGCCCGACGAGCTCGAGAAGCGGGGCGGTCGCGTCGGCTCGGGCGAGCCGAGCGAGTACGACGAGGTCACCGCCCTCGTGTACCCCAAGTACCTAGCGATGATGCGCGGGTTCCAGGCGTTCGATTTCGACGACCTGCTCTGCGAGGTCGTGCGCCTCTGGCGGCGGCGGCCCGAGATCCTCCAGAAGTACCGCGAGCGGTACAGGTACGTGATCGTCGACGAGTACCAGGACACGAACCACGCGCAGCTCGAGCTCGTCCGCCTGCTCTGTGAAGAGCACCGCAACGTGTGCGTCGTGGGTGACGACGATCAATCGATCTACGCGTGGCGCGGCGCCGACGTCCGCAACATCCTCGATTTCGAGCGGCACTTTCCCGGCGCCAAGGTCGTGAAGCTGGAGGAGAACTACCGATCGAACGCCAACGTCTTGCGCGTGGCCTCGGTGGTCCTGGAGAAGAGCGGCGCGCGGAGGCACCCCAAGACGATCGTCGCGACCCGCGCCGCCAGCGAGTCGGTCGAGGTCGTCGTGTGCACCGACTCGGACGTCGAGGCGCGGTTCGTGGGGCGGACGATCGACGAGTTGGTGCGCAGCGGCAAGGCGCGCCCCAAAGAGATCGCGGTCCTCTACCGGTCGAACTTGCAGGCGCCCGACATCGAGGCCGCGCTCAAGGAGCGCGCAGTCCCCCACGTGGTGATCGGCGGCCAGCAGTTCTTCGAGCGCAAGGAGGTAAAAGACCTCCTCGCCTACCTCAAGGTCACGCTCGACCCCAACGACGAGATCGCGGTGCGCCGCATCGTGAACTACCCCGCGCGCGCGATCGGTGAGGTGGCGCTCGACCGCATCGGCGCGTTTGCCACCGCTCGTGGCACCACGCTGTTCAAGGCGATCGAGAACGCGCGCGACGTCCCGGAGCTGCAGGCGGCCGCGGCCGAGGGCTGCGCGGATCTCGTCCGCATCCTCTCGGACGCGAAGGCTCGCTTTCAAGCCGGCGAGACGGCGGGCGCGGTGGCGCGCGCGCTCTGCGAGGCGATCGGGCTCAAGCGCGACATCCAGGCCGGGTCGAGCTCGAACGCCGCGGCCGCCCGCCGCTGGGGCAACGTGGAGGGGCTGCTCAACGTCTTCACGAAGCGCGACGAGCGCGGCATGGGCGGACAGAAAGAGACGCTCGACTTCTTGCGCATCCTCGCCCTGCGCGAGGACGGCGAGGATCAAGGCCCGCGCGACGCGGTCACGCTCACCACGATGCACGGGGCCAAGGGCCTCGAGTTCGACCATGTGTTCGTCGTCGGTCTCGAGGAAGGCCTCCTGCCTCACATTCGCACCCAGACCGAGCGCGCGACCGATGTGCCCCTCGGTGATCACGCGTCGAGCCTGGAAGAAGAGCGGCGCCTGTTCTACGTCGCCGTCACCCGCGCCCGCGAGAAGCTCTACCTCTGCCGCGCCGAGCTCCGCGCGTTTCGCGGCAAGCTCACCCAGCGTGTGCCCAGCCGGTTCTTGGTGGAGATCCCGGCCGACCTCTACGTCGCGCGCAAAGAAGAGGGCTCGAGCGTCCCCGACGTCGAGGCGACGAAGAGCGGGGCGGCGGGGCTGCTCGCGGCGTTGGGGCTCGGCCGGCCGCCCTGAGCCACCCGCGTCAGCGCGACGTGCGGAGCTTGCGCCGGCGCGCGGCGCGCTCGAGCGCCAGATCGACGAGGCGCGAGACGAGCTCGCGCTGCGGTACGCCGCTCGCCTCCCAGAGCTTCGGGTACATGCTGATGTTGGTGAAGCCCGGCAAGGTGTTCACCTCGTTCACGTAGAGCGCGCCGCTCGCGGCGCGAAAGAAATCGACCCGCGCCAGGCCCGCGCACTCGAGCGCGACGAACGTGCGAATGGCCATCTCTTGCACCGCCCGCGCTTCGTCGGCGGAGATGTCGGCAGGGATCACGGTCGTGGCGCCGTGCTCGTCGACGTACTTGGCGTCGTACGAGTAGAACCCGTCTGCGTGCGAGACGACGATCTCGCCCACGCAGGACGCCATCGGCTCGTCGTTGCCGAGGACCGCACACTCGAGCTCTCTGAGGCCAGGCACCGCCGCTTCGACGACGACCTTGTCGTCGAACGCGAGCGCGGCATCGATGGCGTCGGCGAGCTCGGCCGGCGTAGTCGCGCGCGAGACCCCGACGCTCGAGCCCATGTTCGCCGGCTTGGCGAACACGGGCCAGCCGAGCTCGCCGAGCTCGTCGACGACCGCCTGCTTCGCGCGGGCGAAGCGCGCGGCTCGCACCACGCGGTGGGCGACGCTCGGGATCCGCGCCTCCGCGAGGAGCCGCTTCATCACGTCCTTGTCCATCCCGACCGCCGACCCCGTGACACCCGCGCCCACGAAGGGCACGCCGGCGAGGGTGAGCAACCCCTGCACAGACCCGTCTTCGCCCATCGGGCCGTGAAGCACGGGGAACACGACGTCGACGGCGAGCGGTGAGCCCGCCGCGACTCGGAGTGTCGTCTCGGTGGATTGGTGCGGCGCGATCGAGGCCTCGGGCATCTCCTGGTTCAGGCGCACGAGCCGCGGATCGCGCGACTGGCCGAGGAGCATCGCCTCGTCTTGCACGAGCCACCTGCCGTCCTTGTCGATGCCGATCAGAACCGGCTCGAAGCGATCGCGATCGAGCGCTTCGACGACGTTGCGCGCAGACAGGATGGAGATCTCGTGCTCGGCCGAGCGCCCGCCGAAGAGCACGGCGACGCGGAGCTTCAATCAGCCCTCGACGCGCTCGAAGCTCTTCAAGATGTCGGCGAGCGGCACGCCCTTCACGACGTGACCGTCGGCGAGCGCGACATCGAGAAAGACACGGCCCGCCGCCTTGGACTTGCGGCTCACGCTGATCTTCGAGCCCTTGCGGATGACGGCCTCGTCGAGCGTGACGTCTTGCGTGGCCCGAAGCTGGTCGCCGACCTCGACCGTCCTGGGATTCGCCATCGCGCCGGCGGTGCTCCCCGCTGCAGCCTCGACGGCTACGTGGCCGGCGAAGAGCAGGGCAGCAGCGCTGAGAGCTCGGAGCAACCGCACGGCCACGGATGATGCAACCTTCGGGCCTCTCCTGTCATTCCCTTTTTTCTGCTGCGCCGATCTTCGCTGGAGAGGTGTGTGTGCGCAGCAGCGCACGTTCGACGTCTGCCAGACGATCTTGCCCCCAGTACATGTCGTCGCGGACGAAGAAGGTTGGCACACCAAACACGCCCCGAGCGCGCGCCTCGTCGGTCGCGGTGAAGAGCGCGTCCTTGATCGGCTGCGATTCGATCCGTGCGAACGCCTCGGTCGCGCCGCAGGCCTCGGCGATGCGCTCGAGCTCGGCGCGATCCGAGATGTCGCGATCCTCGGCCCAGAGCGCGCGAAAGAGGGCGTCGACGAGCGCGGGTTGCGCCGCTGGGCTGGTGGCGAGCGTGAGCCGCAGCGCCTTGACCGTGTTCATGGGGAAACGCGACGTGAACCGGAACGGAACACCCCACTGTGCCGCCCAGCGCTGGATGTCGACGAGCACGTGCGCGCGCTTCGCCGCGGGCATCTCGAAGAGCGGAACGTTCGCCGTGCCGATCGCCTTGAAGAGACCACCGAGCAGCAGCGGGCGATAGGCGACGCGCGCGTTCGTGCGCGCGGCGAGCCCGGGCACCTGCGTCGCCGCGAGGTACGCGAACGGTGAGGCGTAGTCGAAGTAGAACGGCAGGGTCGCGCGCCCGGCGATCGCGGCTCGGAGGTGGTGCAGGCGGTCGACGCCCCAGAAGAGCTGCGGACCATCGGCGGTCTGGACGCGGAACGTCGGCACCCCGAACACGCCGTGTTTCACCGCTTCATCGGTCTGCGCACGGAGCTCCGCCTTGATCGCGTCGGTGCCCGCGCGCGCGACCGTGGCGGCGCCGTCGAGCCCTGCCTCGTCGAGCACACGGGTGACGACGGCGGGGTCTTCGAGGTCGAGCCCGTCGCGCCAGTACGCGGCGTAGAGAGCGCGCGTCGCCGTACCGACGTCGCTCGAGGCGATGGCGGCGCGCAAGGCGAGGACGGTCCTGCGAGGATGCCGCTCTGGAAACCGGAGGGTGACCCCGCGTCGGCTCGCAGCGCGCGCCAGATCGGTCGCGCCGTAGGCCGCCTTGGCCGGGCCCTTGGTCAGGTTCGGATCGTCGGGCCCACCGATCGACCGAAAGACACCGCCGAGCAGGGTCGGGCGTAGGGTGAGCTGGGCGCCGGTCTCGGCCGTGAGCGCGCCGATCTCGAGCGAGGCGAGGTACGCGTACGGACACACGAAGTCATAGAAAAATTCGACGCTCACCATCTTCACCCAACTTAACGTGGGGGAGGTTTGGCAGGGGTGGACGTTTCACGATGACGATCCAGAATGCCCCCTTCGGGGTGGGCTCTGCCCCCTCGAGTCGGCGGTACCCATGACCCGAAGCGAGCTCGCAGCCCTGCTCATCGCTGGCGCGTTCCACGTCGCCGCGTTGCGCGTGGCGGGGTCGATGCCCGACCGGAACCTGCTCTTCGATCGTGCGCCTGCGATCGAAGAGCCCATCGAGATCGAGCTCGACCCGCGTGAAGAGGCGCCATCGCCGCGCGAGCCGGAGCCGCGAGCCGAGCCCGTTCGGGAGGTGGCGGACCCGGCCCTCGGTCGACGAACCGTCGCTCGCCGCCGCCGCCGATCCGGGCGCCGCCGTCGCGCCCGGCGACGCGGCCACGCCCCCCGGCCCCGGGCCCCACGCGGGAGAAGCCGCGGCGCTCCCGGCGCCGGGATCACCCGACGAGTACGGTGCTCCCGAAGCGCCGGCGCCCTCGGGCCCGTTCGCCGGCCCGCTCTGGTCGCTGACGGGCGTGCTCGACTTCGGCCCCGCCCCTGCGGCGCCCACGCGCACGCCCGCGGCCAAGGCGGTCGACGCCGCCACCGCCGCGAACGTGATCGCGTCGACCCTGCGCGACGCCGACAGGGCTGCCGGCATCACGATGCCTTCGACCGCCGTCGTCACCACCGCCGTCAGCGCGGCGACGCGCAGCGTGCCTGTCCCGCACAACACGCGGGCCACGTTCGAGGTGAAGCTCGGCGCCGGGGGCAAGGTCGTTTCGAGCCGCGTCGTGAAGCATTCGGGCGGCGACAAGGCGCAGTGGGACGCGGCGGCCAAGTCGGTCGCCGCCTCTCTCGCGAGCCGCTCGCTCGACATCGGCCAGGCGAAGAACGCGACCGTCATCGTCAACGTCACGACCAAGCACGTCTACCCGAGCGGCAGCTCCAAGGCCGCCGACGTGAAGCCCGTCTGCGCCAACCAGATCATCAACGACCTCGCCGACGGGATGGACAAGAACATCGACGCGACCCCAGGCGCCGGCGTCCCGATCTTCACCGACGAGAACGGCAGACCATGCATCCCGATCGGGATGTCGGGCGTCTCCGACACCGCCAACATCGGCGCCACCAAGCAAGTCCAGGTTCAGACGAGCTCGACCGTCCTCATCGACGGCAAGAAGGCGCTCCCCGCGGCCACGCCCAAGGTGAACAAGGACCCGTTCTGGGTCGACACCGGCAAGGGCGGTCCCCGCCCGGTGATGCCGTTCAAGATGCGGAAGTACAAGCGCGACAAAGAGAAGAAGAAGTAGCGCGCTTGCCGCTCCAGAATCGAACGGGAGACCGTTCTGAATCGAACGGAGAACCGTTCTAATCGAACGGAGAACCGTTCTAATCGAACGGAGAACCGTTCTAATCGAACGGAGAAAAGTGAGGGCGCCCGTTCGACGGCGGGGGGGGGAACCGTCGCGGGCGCCCTCGAGCGCGCGAGTAGCAATCGGTGCGCCACGTGTGGTCGCTCGCGTTGAGTGCGCGTTTGGCTAGGCTCTGTCTCGATTCGAGTCGGCGACAATTTCAGAATCGAAATACGGCACGCATCAGCGCTACCCGCCCTTGCCCTGAAGCGTCGCAAACGCGACGTTCATGAAGTCGGCGAAGAGCACCTCTCGCATCGCCTCGAGCGCGCTGAACTCGACCCCGAGGTGCGTCCAGCCGCCGTCGAGCGGGGTCTGTCGCTTGACAACGCCGTCCCGGCGAAACGAGAAGCTCGTTCCGGGTTGGATCAGGTTCACGATGACCGGCTCGCCCATGGCGATCTGGATGTCCTGCACCAGCATCCCCGCGCTCAGCATCGAGACCTCGGTCGTGTACCCAGAATGAATCGAACGAGGGGTACGAAGCCGCAGCTCCAAACGAAGCGGGATTCGGGGTGCGCGCCGGCGCTCGGCCCCCGCCACCGACCCGCTCGGGCCGGTCTTGGGCCCGGTAGGCGGTGCGGGCGTCGCCACCACGGGAGAGGTCACAGGCCGAGCGGGCGTGACCGGAACCGGCGGCGCGGGGATCGAGGGAAGTGGAGGCGGGACCGAGGCCGAGCCTCCGCCAGCGGGCGGTGGGCCCAGCGACGTGCGGCCGATCGACTGAACGTGATCGTCCCACTCCTGCCCCAGGCCGCGCCCGAAGAACTCCATGCCGACGAGGTTCTCGGACACGTGCACCACCATCGCGTGGCCCGAGAGGCGCGCGCTCGGCAGATCGATCTCCAGCTGCACCAGGTTTCGCACCGGCGGAGGGTTGTCGAGCTTCACGCAGATGCCCTTGAAGCTGACGTTCACCGTCGTCGCGGCGTGGGCCTTTTTCCCCACCTTCACGATGACGGGGATCTCGACCGGGTTTCTTCGATCGCGCCTGCGTTCGTTCATGGATCGGTTGGGGAGGCCGATTCGATGGGACCGTAGAATAGACCGGCGGCGCGGCCGTCGATCGATGCTCGTAGCGCCCGCGGGCGCAATCCGTAGCAGATTTGCATGTCGCTTCGCACCACCCGCGTTTCCCCGCGTCTGCCCAGCTCGCCTTCGCCCTGCTTGCGCGGGGGATCTTCGATCCGAGTGGATCGACGAAGCTCCATCGCGGTGCCGGGGCTTCCAGCGTGATTCAGCGGCAAGACAGACGGCACGCGGTTTGCGATACTGCCGCGGCAACCCAAAGAGGAGTGACCATGAAGCTCGGCTTTGCTCTCGGAACGTTGGCCCTCGGCGCGATGACGCTGGCACTTCCCGGCACCCTCGGCGCTGAAGAAGATTATGCGAAGAGCCTCAGCGTCGAGGCCAAGCGCGACGGCGGGAAGCTGAAGTTGAAGTTGAAGCCCACGAAGGACGGGCTGTACGTCAACAAAGACTACCCCATCAAGTGCACCCTCAAGATCGCCGATGGCGGCAAGCTGGGCAAAGCCGAGCTCGCCAAGGGCGACGCGACGTACGAGGACGCGGGCAAAGAGGGCAAGGCCAAGAGCGTCTCGTTCTCCACCGACGCCGACAAGGCCGTCGACGCGGAGTGCAAGCTGGTCGTCTGCACCGACGCGACCTGCTCCGCCCCGTTCAAGGTCTCCGGCAAGTCGAACTGACGTGTCGCTGAAGGACTGCGAGGTCCTTCCGACTTTCGTGAGGATCCCCGTGGTTTCCTCCCCCCCGGCCCCCCTCCACTGCGTGGAGGGGGGTGCGCGTTTTGTGGGGAACTTGCCGGACTAGCGGGGCGGGCGCGGAGCGTTTCCTCGCCGTGGAGCTTGCGGCTTCGGCGAAAGAGCTACTGTGTCCGGGCGACGCGGAGCTCTCTGCACGGGACCGGCTCATGCTCGAAGTCTGGCGGCTCGCCTGGCCGGCGATCACCCACATGCTGCTCGTCACGCTGGTCTTCCTCGTGGACCGGCTGGTGCTCGGCAACTACGCGGTCGCGTCGCTCGCCAGCTTGCAGATCTCGTCGGTGCTGGTGTGGTCGTTCTACTCGATCTTCACCGCGTTCTCGGCCGGCACCCTCGCGCTCGCGGGGCGGGCGTTCGGTGCGAACGATCGTCGCCAAGCAGCGCGGGTGTCGCTCGTCTCGATCGCCTGCTCGGGCGTCATCGGCGTCGGCGTCGCCGCGCTGGCGATCGCCTTCGTGAGGCCGGCGCTCCCGTGGGTGTTCCCGCACGCCGGTGACCGGGTCCTCGACGACGCGACCGCCTACCTCGCGATCGTGCTCCCCACGTTGCCCCTGTCGTTCGCAGAGGCGACGGCCGCCGCCGCGCTCCAGGCCTCGGGCGACACGCGCACGCCGCTCGTCGCTGCCGTGATCGCGAACGTCGCCAACCTGGTGCTCTCGATCCTGCTCGTGTTCGGTCTCTTCGGCCTCCCCGAGCTCGGGATCCGCGGCGCCGCGATCGGCGCGGCCGTCGCCGCGTCGCTGCAGGGGCTCATTCTGCTCGCGGTCCTCTTCTCGAGGCGAAGCCCGCTGCCGCTTCGTCAGGCGCTCGTCGAGGGCGCGCTCTTGGATCGCGGCGTGCTCCGCCGGCTCAGCTCGATCAGCGTGCCCGCGTTCATCGACAAGGCCGCCTACAACGGCGGCTACGTCGCGTACGTCGCGATCATCGGTCTCCTCGGCTCGGCCGCGATGGCCGCCAATCAAGCGCTCGTCAGCGTAGAGGCGATCTGCTTCCTCTCGGCCGACGGCTTCGGGATAGCGGCCGGCGCCCTGGTCGCTCAAAAGCTCGGTGCCGGCCGCGTCGAGGACGCGCGGCGCGCCGCGCAGATCGCGACGCGGCTGGCGGTCGCGCTCCTCACCGCGTTCGGGCTCGTGTTCGCGCTCGCCCCGCGTCTCCTCGTCTCTGCGTTCTCGGACGATCCGGGGATCGTCTCGATAGGTATCGCGCCGCTCTACGTCGCGGCGATCGCGCAGCCCTTCATGGCCTATGCGACCGTGATGCGTATGGCGCTCCGGGGCGCTGGCGCGACGCGCGCGGTCCTGGCCGTCACCCTCGCGGGCACGTTCCTCGTCCGGCTGCCGGCCTCGTACGTGTCGGCGGTGGTGCTCGAGCACGGGCTCGTGGGCATCTGGATCGGCAGCACCCTCGATTGGGTCTTCGAGGCGGCCATCTTGGCCTGGCTGTTTCGACGCGGCACCTGGGCGACCCGGGCGGTGTAGATTGAGCTCATGAGACGGCGTGAAGCGCTCGGTGCCGGTCTTTTCGTCGCGTTCGGCGGGCTCGTCGCTGCGCGCGACGCGCGCGCCCAGGACGCGCCTGCCTGCGAGCGCGTGAAGATCTTCTGGGGGCCCAACCACGGCCACGCGATCGCGGTCCCGATCGAGGACGCCCGCGCGAAGGTGAAGAAGACCTACGTGGCGCAGGGTAAGAGCGATCACGCGCACGTCTTCACCGTCACCGAAGACGATTGGGACCGCCTCGCCAAGGGCGAGCCGGTGCGGCTCGCGTCGACCAAGGTCGGCGGTCACCTGCACCGGGTGCGGCTCACCTGCGCGCCCGCCGCCGATGGTCCCGAGGACGCGGTGCTCTGCGACATCGAGATCGGTGGCAGCGACGGGCACGAGCTGCTGATCCCGCCGAGCCACCTCGCGGACAAGATCGAGCGCGTCTACGACATCCAGGGGGCCGCGCCGCACACCCACCAGGTCACGGTCACGGCGGCGCACTTCGAGCGGCTCGGCAAGGGCGAGCGCCTGCACCTCGTGGCGTCGGCTGGCGACGGCCACACCCACCTGGTGGCCATCACCAAGAAGAAGTGAGCGCGACGCGCGCTAGCATCTGCTGGCCTACCAATTCACCGCGTACCGCACGCGGCCGTGCTCGCTCTGATCGACGACGCTCACCTTGCCGGCGGCGCGACACAGATCGAGCGTGGCTTCGAGGCAACCGGCGAGGCCCTCGACGTAGCAGATGAATTGGTATCGGTGAGCCGGGAAACCGACCAGCGTCACCGACGCGGCACGCTCGCTCGTCGGCTCGAAAGAGAGCGACCCGCACCTGCGGGTCAAGAGGTCGTAAACCTTGTCGCTGCGCTGGAGGAGCGCCCGCGGCGAGACGCCGAAGATGCCCGTCGTCAGCGCGACGAAGCTGCGTAAGAGCGGCCGGTCGAAGCTGAAGCGCATCGCGTCGCGCCATACCTCGACGTTGCGAGCGGGCCCGAGCACGGAACGGATGGCGTCCGAGATGTGCATGTGCAGCGACATCGACAGCCAGCCGACCGGCAGCGTCGCCAGCGCGCGCTCGACCGACTCGGCGCCGATGGCGTCGAGCACGGCGCGCTTGTCCGCGGCGGGCAAGCGCTTGACCGCTGCCAGCAGCGACTGCGTCTGCGCAGCGCGCATCTGGGGCTCGACGTCCACCACCACCCACCATTTCTAACACGCTTGACGCACGGCCGTGCGCCAGCGAACAAGCCCCATGGCACAGGTTCACGGCGGGAGACTGGTCGCAAAGGCGCTCAAGCGGCACGGCACGACGCACCTCTTCACCCTCTGCGGCGGTCACATCCAGGCCATCTACGACGGGTGCCTCGACGAGGAGATTCGCGTCGTCGACGTGCGGCACGAGCAGACGGCCGGGCACGCCGCCGATGGCTACGCCCGCGTGACCGGCAAGCCGGGCGTCTGCGCGGTGACCGCCGGCCCTGGCGTGACCGACGTCGTGACCGCCGCCGCCAACGCGCAGCGCGCCGGCATCCCGATGCTCATCATCGGCGGCGCGGGCCCGCGCGCGCTCCAGGACATGGGCTCGCTCCAGGACATGAACCACATCGAGCTCATGCGGCCGATCACCAAATGGAGCGTGGCGGTGCCGTCGGCCGATCGCATCCAGGAGTACATCGACTCGGCGTTCCGCATCGCGCAGGCCGGTGTCCCCGGCCCCGTGTTCCTCGAGATGCCGCTCGATCTGCTCATGAACTGGGCCGACGACGCGCTGCCCGCGACGGCGCCGGCCGCGCCCCCGCGCCCCGGCGGCGATCCGTCGAGCATCGCGCAGGCGGCCAAGCTCCTCGCCGACGCCGAGCGCCCCATGTTCATCATCGGCAGCCAGATCCGTTGGTCGCCGCGGATGGACATCATCAAGCGGTTCGCCGACGCGATCGAAGCGCCGTTCTATCTGAACGGTATGGCTCGCGGCGGGCTGCCCTACGAGCACCGCGGGCTGATGACGCGCTCGCGCAAGTTCGCCCTGGGCCAGGCCGACGTCTGCTTCGTCTTCGGGACGCCGTTCGACTTTCGCCTCGACTACGGCCGCGCGATCGGCTCCGCCAAGGTCGTGCAGATCGACCTCGACGGCGCCGAGCTGGGCAAGAACCGCAAGCTCGACGTCGCGATCCATGGCGACAGCGGCGGGGTGCTCGAGCAGCTGCTCGCCGCGGTGAAAGAGAAGCGCGCGCCCGAGTGGCTCGCCGCCGTGCGCTCCGCCGAGGACAAGAGCCGCGCCAAGATGGCGGCCGAGATCGACTCGTCCTCGAACCCGCCCAACCCCCTCCGCGTCTGCGCCGAGCTCGGCAAGCGGCTGAAGAAGAACGACATCGTCATCGGTGACGGCGGTGATTTCGTGGCGACGGCCGCTTACGTGCTCAAGCTCGAGTGGCCGCAGCTGTGGATGGACCCGGGCCCGCTCGGAACGCTCGGGGTCGGCCCCGGCTACGCGATGGCGGCCAAGCTCGCGCGGCCCGACGCCAACGTCGTGCTCGTCTACGGCGACGGCTCGTTCGGTCTGCACGGTCTCGAGTTCGAGGCGATGGTCCGCCAGAACATCCCGGTCATCGCGCTCATCGGCAACGACGCCGGCTGGACGCAAATCCGCCGCGGCCAGGTCGAGCTCTACGGCGCCGAGCGGGCGGTCGCGACCGCCCTCGACTACACGCGCTACGAGAAGGTCGTCGAGGCGGTGGGCGGGTTCGGGGCGTGGGTCGAGACGGTCGAAGACCTCGGCCCCGCCCTCGACGCCGCCTTCGCGTCGGGCAAGCCCGCTTGCATCAACGTGAAGATCGCCACGAGCGACTTCCGCAAGGGCGCGATCAGCGTCTGACGGTCGATGCTCGTCCGCTTTGCCTCTCCCGAGCTCGCGAGCCTCGACGAGCTCGACGCAGAGGTGCTCGCGGCCGGCGTCTACGAGGACGTTCGACCTGTCCGTGGCGTCGCGGGGCTCTGCGACTGGCGGCTCGGCGGCCGCGTCTCGCGCCTCATGTCGACCGGCTTCGTGACGGGCCGGTTCGGTGAGGTCGTGATGATCCCGGGCAAGCCTCACCTGACGATCGACAAGCTGCTGCTCATCGGCGTCGGTCCGCAGAGCGAGATGGGCGTAGAGCGGCTGGGCGCCTTTCTCGCGAGCCTTGTCGACCGGCTCACCAAGCTCCGCGCGCGCGCGGCGGTGGTCGAGCTGGCGGGCCGGCCCGAGGGGCTGATCGAGCCGCTGGCCGGGATCGCCGGCGTGCTGGCGGCGGCCACGACCTCTCCCGATGTCGACCAGTTCACCTTGATCGAGCGGGTTGATGCGCGGGCGGCGATGGAGGGCTACCTCTCCGAGCAGCGGCGTCGCGTGCGGCGATCCCTCTGAGGGCTCATCGAGGCAAGAGCGCGCGCACGTCGTCGATGGTGTTCGCGCCGTCGGCCTGCTTGTCGGCGCGGTAGCGGCGCACCCGCGCGAACCGCAGCGCCACGCCGGACGCGTACTCGCTCGAGATCTGCACGTCGTTGAAGGCGATCTCGACCACCTGCTCGGGGCGCACGTGCACCACCCAGCCGTCGGTCTCACCGATCGCGAGCTCGCCGAAGCGCTTCGTCTGCCAAGCGAGCATCTCGTCGGTCATCCCCTTGAACGTCTTGCCGATCATGGCGAACCCGCCGCTCGCTGGGTCGCGCGCGCCCAGGTGGATGTTGGAGAGCCAGCTGCTCCGGCGGCCGCTCCCGCGCTCGACCGCGAGCACCACGAGGTCCAGCGTGTGGGCGGGCTTCACCTTGAGCCACTCTTGCCCGCGGTGGCCGGCCTCGTAAGGCGCGGCGAGGCTCTTGGCCATCAGCCCCTCGTGCCCGCTCGCGATCGTGCCGGCGTAGAACGCCTCGGCCGCTTCGGGGTCGTCGGTGGTGAGCGCGCGCACGGCCGCGCCATCGGGGAGGATCGCTGCCAGCCGCTCGACGCGGTCCCCCAGCGGTGCGTCGAGGAGGACGTCGTCGTCGGCCAGCACGAGATCGAAGAACTGCGGCGAGAGAGGCAGCTCGGCCCGCACGGCCTCGACGTCCTTGGTCCGTCCGAAGCGACGCATCGAGACCTGGAATGGATGCGGCGTCCCGTCGGGACGCAGGGCGATCGCCTCACCGTCCAGGATGGCGCGGCGCAGAGGGAGCGCGCGGACCAGCTCGGCGAGCTCGGGAGCGCGCGACGTGACGTCGTGGAGCGAGCGGCTGTAGAGCCGCACCTCGTCGCCGTCCTTGTGAGCCTGGACGCGCGCACCATCGAGCTTGATCTCGAAGCGCGCGCGACCGAGCGCCCCGAGTGCGGCGGCGGCATCGGTGATCGGTGACGCCAGCATGGGCAAGACGGGGCGGAACGGCGAGAGCGCGAACCGCGCCAACCCCGGCGTGCCCTCGATGAGCGCGACGCTCGCCGCCTCGACCTCCGACCCGGCGAGCATCGCCGCGCGGCGAATGCTGCGCGCGTCGACCCCGCTCGTCTTTGCCGCGCCCTCGATCACGAGCGCGGCGAGCGCGCCCTGTCGCAGCTCGCCCACGAGGAGCGCGGCGAAGAATCGCCGCTCTTCTTGCGTCATGCGCGCGAAGAGCGCGCCGAGGATCGACTTCTTTCGGCCTACCGAGCCCGCGCCCGACGTGGCTGCAAGCTCGGTGAGCTCGCCGTCGACCTCGACCAACGACAAGGGCTCTCCGGAGCGCTCGTCGCCGATCGCCGAAAGCTCGCGAAACGTAGCGTACCCGACCCCGACCCGACCCTGAGGTAGCTCACCCGCAAGGTAGGACGCACCGATGCGGACCTCGTGCGGGGGCAGGCGGCCGAGCAGGTCCGCGATGAGGCCGATCTTGGCCTTGCGCCCCGTCTCTCGCCCGACGGCGAGCGATACGTCGACGAGGTCGGCCAGCTGCATGCCGATCGTCTACTCGCAGAGCGCGAAGCTCGCGAGCCCTCATCCGCCGGGGCAGTGGATGGTCGGGCCGTTCAGCCGCCGGGGCAGTGGATCGTCGGGCCGTTCGGGCCGTCTTCGCAGGTGCCGCCGCACGCCTGGGTCTCGGCGGTGAGGCAGGCGCAAGCGGCGGGGTCGCAGCCGCTCGGCGCGAAGCTGCAGTCGGCGTAGGGCGCTCCGCCGGTGTCGTCGCTGGTCAAGCGGCAATAGTCGTCGGTGCCGAAGTCGCAGACGCGGTGGCCACAGGCGATGGCCGTCGCCGGGATGGTGCAGCTGCCGGTGGAGTCGAGGTCCTTGCCGCCCCAGCCCTCACACCCGAGGTCGCCGTTCTGTGTCACCGTGCCATCGCAGAAGCAGACCGGGGGGCCGTCGGTGCAGACGTTGGGGAGTGGCTGGCACTCGCCGACGCCGCCCGCGCCGCACTGCCCGTCGCGGAAGTCGCAGAACTCTTCGGCGGTGCAGTCCGCGTTCGACATGCACTCGCCCGTCGCCGGCGCGCAGAGGATGGTCGAGCCGCAGAGCGTCTTGGTCTCGCACGTGACGCCCGTCGGGCAGGTCTGCACCTCGACCATGTCCGGCTCGCATGACGGGTACGCGTCGCACTGCGCGCTCTCCTCGCAGAAGACGACCGAGCCGCAGGCCTCCACCTCGCGGCATGAGGAGCCGTTGTCGTTGCACGCGTCGACCTCGACCTCGTTCGGGCCGCACGCGGCCTCGGCCAGGCAGTTCTCCTCGACGACGACGCAAGCTTGTGGAGCGAGCGCGAGCGCAGCCAAGAGACCGACGGCGACGGGCGCGCCCAAGAAGCGAAGGAGGTTCATCCGACCGCTCGTAGCAACGCTCGGGCCATCGTGAAATCAGGGCGATTCGTGGTCACGGCTCGCTGGCCTGTCCGACATCGTTGCGGAGCGTGGCTCAGTCTTGCTCACCGTGAGAGCGCGAACGACGGCTCGCTCGCGGGCCGAGCGGGCGGCAAGCCGAAACCCCGGCGCAGGATGGCGTCCATCCCGCGGTCGTCGAGCTTCTGTCCCAGGCCGCCGACGCTGCACGCGTACTTGGTCCGGACCGCGTCCTCCATCGACATCACCTCGACGTGCGGGTCGACGTCGATCTTGGCGAGGCTCACCTCGAGCGCGTCGGGGCGCATGTAGTCGTGGATGAGGAGCACGCCGCCCTGCTTCGCGTACTTCTCCATGTTCTTCGTGAGGAACGCGAAGTCGCTGCGCTTGTCGGGGACGGTGTCGCCCGACGCGCCGTGCCACATCACGTTCATCATGCCGAGCTTGGTGAGGGCTTCGTCGTAGAGCTTGATGCCTGCGCCGCCGTCCTGCTCGACGTACGGGCCGCCGCCCGGCGGGCGCGAGTAGAGGACGGCGTAGGGCCGAACGCCCCCGTCGAACCCGCGCGCCTTCAGGTTCGCCTCGTGGCGGGTCGCAGCCGAGCGCCAGGTCTTCTTGATTCCGGTCGCGGTCATCCACGTCGCCGGCTCGTGCTCGAAGGTCGAGCGAAACAGCGCGTCGAAGTCGTCGGCCGACTTCGCGACGAGCGCGATGTCGATGAGGATCGTCGTCACCTCGTGCTGGGAGCGGATGGTCTCGACGGTGTCGGCCGGCGTCGCGACCTTGGTCATGAGCACGTCGTGGCTGTACGAGTGCGAGCCGAGCGTGTGGCCGTCGGCGACCATGCGCTGGATCAGCGGGTAGGTGTCGCGCGAGATGTTGCGGCCGACGACGAAGAACGTCGCCTTCATCTTCTTCTCCGCGAGCAGATCGAGCACGCGCGGCGTGAACTTGGGGTGCGGGCCGTCGTCGAAGGTGAGGACCACGCGTCCCTGAGCCCAGGCGTCGTTCGCGTAGAACCCGTAGAACCCCTTTTGCGCCGGGGCGGCCGAGCAACCCGGCTGGACGAGCTGGCCCGGTTGGGCAGAGGGCAGGGGGAGGGGCGTTCCCTCGCGAGCTGCCGCCATCTCGGACGCGACCAGCTGGGCCGCCAGATCCTCGTGCTCGTGCTCGGCGTGCACCACCCGGGGCGCCGCGGCTGGCGCGGGGGTCGAGACCGCGTGGCAGCCGGTCGCGAGGGTTAGGATCAACGCAGCGAAAGCGGGGCGGGTCGTCGTCTTCACGAACCCGACAACCCGGATCCGTGACGGCTACGATCTGAGAAAATATCGTTGAATCAGCTACTTGGCGACCCTTCGCGCGTCCGCCCGGACACGCTCCCACGCGTCGCTCCATCGCCGCGCGCCAAAGCCGCGTGGCCGGCGGGACACACCCGCGGGCCGAACTATTTTCGAACTTTTTTTCGGGCCTCGCTGATGGGCGCGCGCTGTCACGGATTGGCGTAGAGGGGTGGGCGAGACCTGGCCGAGACCCGGATGCAGCCCGAACGGAGCCCCGACGATGACCGACGAAGCGATGCCGAGCTGCTCGGCGTCGTCGCCAAGCGCGGCGACGACCCGGCGGGATCGAGGGTCGCCCAGGCCGCGTTCTACCGGCGGCACGTGCGGTACCTCTATGGCGTCCTCTTGCGCCACAAGCACAACCTGTTGCCGCTTGCGGGGCTCAGCGCCGAGGACCTCGCCCACGAGACGTTCCACCGCGCGTTCGAGCGCGCGGCCACCTTCGAGGCCGGCGATGGTCTCGACGCCGATCGCGAGCGGATGCGAGCGCGAGCCTGGCTGGGTCGCATCGCGACCAACCTGCTCACCGACCACCTGCACCGGCTTCGCGAGGTATCCGCGACCCCGTACCTCGAGCGCGTCACCTGCGCAGCGATCGACGAGGACGCTCCACCTTCGCAGTCGCCGAGGGCCTTGCTCGTCGCCCAAGGGATGGAACAGCTCACCGAGCGAGAGCGCGACGTGCTGCGCGTCAGCGCGCTCCACTACCGCGCCGGCGATCACCAGCGCTTGCCGAACGACGTCTCGGCGGAGCTCGCCAGTCGGTGGGCGACGACCAACGAGAACATTCGCGCCATCCGGGTGCGCGCGATGAAGAAGCTGAAGGCGTTCCTGGTGTCGCAAGGCGAGAGCACGGGGGAGGCGTCGTGAGCAGCACCGAGACCGAGCCGACCGACGACGAGATCGACGCGCTCGTCGCGGACGCGCTCGCCAAGAAGGGCGAGCTCGTTCCGACCACCGTGTCGGAGGTCGGGGCTGCCGAAGACCTCGGTGTCTCGTTCGAGGGCGAGCTCCCCGATTCGCTGCTCGAGCCCCCCGGGGCGGGCCCTGCGGTGTCGCATCGGTTGGTGTCTCTCGACGAGGCGCGCAAGCAGCGTGAAGCCAAGCGCGCTTCGCGCCTGACCCCCATCGCCACGTTCGTCGCGGGGGCCGCTGTCGCGGCCGGCGTCATGTTCGTCGTCCGCCCCTCGGGCCCCGCCGTGACCGGGCCTGACCAGGGGGCGGGGCCGACTCCGACCGCGAGCGCGCCGGCCGCGCCCACCGCCGAGCCGGTCTCGATCCCGGCGGTGCGCACGTGTGGCGCCGAGTGCTGCGCCGGCGCCGCCTGCGCGGACGCCAAGGGCGAGCTCAGGGCGTGCGCTTCGGGTCGCAGCTGCGTCGGGTGCGACCCGCCCGGCCCGGCGACCGCATACCAGGTCCGGTTTGCTTCGCTCGTCGCGACCGACGTGCTCGCGGACGTCGATCTGGGCGCGCTCGACCTCTGCGGCCGCGTGCTCGGTGGCGCGTGGTCGTGCGTGCCCGCCTACGCCGCGCCATCCGCCGAAGCGCCCTCACGCACGCTCTCGCGACTCGCGACCGCCGCCGATCTCGCGTACGGCCTGGAGATCGAGCTGCGCCCGCGCGGCACGAAGACGGTGATGGGGCGGTGGCGTGACTCGGTGCGCGTCGGCCCGACCGTGCTCTGTCGCGGCCTCGGCGCGCTGGTGAAGAACGACAAAGACGAAAACGTCGGGAGCCTCGCGATCGTCCTCGATGATCCGTACTACGTCGAGATCGCGCGCGCCGCCGAGGTCGCGCCGCTGCGGTCGCGCCGAGCTCTGCTCGCGTTCGCGGATGTCGCGCCGTTCGTCGTCGAGACCAAGGCTGAGGCCGACCGCAAGTTCGCCTTGGCGGCGGGCCCGTTCGATCAGGCGACGGCCGAGCGGCTGCGCTGGCTCTTGGTCGAGCAGCGGATCGACGTGAAGACTACGCTCGGCGCCGACTTCACCGGTGCGCCGATGATGCTTCCATGACGAGGACCGGGCTCGCATGATCTCGCGCGACGAATGGGCGGCGCTGCTGGTAGCTCGAGGGCTCGCGCCTCTGGATGCCGCCGTCGTTGCGAACGACGCGTTCAGGTGGCGCGACCCCCATGACCCCGCCCACGCGCTGATCGACGGCGTCGCGACGCGCCATCAGGAGGCGGAGTGGCGCGTGATCTTCGACGCCGTGCTCGACGCGCAAGCGCGGGGCCCCTTGGACGTCGATCGAGCGATCGCCTGGCGCCGCGTCTACGAGGCCGGATGCCCAATGGATCACATCCATCGGGTGCTCTGGCACGCGTTCCAGGCGCCGGGGTCGGACATCCAGGACCGTGCTTGGGTTCCGCTGGACCGCGCGCTCGAGACGATCAGGCGCTACGAAGAGCTCGATTTTCCTCGCGTGTCCGCGATGGACTACGGACCAGGGCTCGGCTGCGAGCGACTCTGGACCAACACCCGCGACGGTCACCGCCGACTGCTCGAGCTCGGAGCGCCGTACCGGCTCGTGTTTCGCTCTCTCGACTTGTGCCGCAACGTCTTGTCGCCGCTATTGCGCGCCCGGGTCGACGAGGCCGCCGGGTTGAAGCCGGTTCTGAAAGAGCCGACGATCGATCGGCTCCCGTGGCAAACGGAGGAGCTCGCCGACGAAACGCTCTTTGCGGAGATCGACGATGGCCCCGACCCGTCGGCAGAAGACCCGGTCGCTACGTGGTTCGCGGTCGTCGAGCGAATGATGTCGAGCCGTGAGATCGTTCACGACCTAGGGGCGGATCGGTTCGTCCTCGCCGGCGAGCCGCTCACGCCGCGCAGCTGCGAGCCGCGCGATCCTCCTCCTATGCCGAGGGCGCGTCCGGCGTCGCTCCAGGCCGTGCTCGACGCGTGGCACCAGCGCGCCGAGGCTTGGGCGGAGCCCGTCTCGGTCGGCGCGCTCGACTTCGAGGACCCCATGCTCTGGCTGACGAGCGCCGCCGAGCTGACTCTCCGCGGATGAGCCTCGCCTCCGACCGTCGAGCACCCACCTACTGGTGCACCGAAGCCGCTCCCCCGACGATCGGACCCGGGTCTGCGTGCACGGCGGCCACGAGCGCGTCGTGGATGACGCCGTTCGTCACCGTGATGTGGCCGCGCCGAAGGTCGGGCGCGCCGCCGTCGATGGCAGTCACGCGACCGCCCGCAGCGAGCACGAGCGCGGCGGCCGCCGCCGAGTCCCACACGTGCAGACGCCGCTCCCAGTAGCCGTCGTACGTGCCGTCGGCCACGAACGCGATATCGATCGCGGCCGAGCCGCAGCGTCGCACGGCGCGTGCGCGGCGCTTGACCGCGACGAACGACGCGAAGTTGTCGTAGGGCCCGTCGCCGCGCTCGGGCGGGAACCCTGTTGCTACCAGCGCCTGATCGAGCGCGTCGGTGCGGCTCACCGCGCAAGGCTCCCCGTTTCGTAGCGCGACGCCGCGCGCCCCCTGGCGGTAGCCGTGCCAGCGCGTGTCCAGGCAGGGCGCGACGACGGCGCCGGCGACAGGTTCGCCGTCGAAGAGAACACCGATCGACACGCACCACACCGGGTGCCCGTGGGCGAAGTTCGTCGTACCGTCGATCGGATCGACGGCGAACGCGAGCCCGGCAGGCAGCGCGGCGTTCGGGTCGCCACCCTCTTCGGCGACGACGGCGACGCCTGGGTGTCGCGCCGCGAGGAGCGCGAGCAGCTGCTCTTGCGTCGCTTCATCCCAAGGCGTCACGATGTCGTGGGCCGTCTTCTCGCGCACGGTGGTGCCGGATCGAAAGCCTCGCCGCGCCGTCGCCGCGCCACGCTCCGCGATCTCGAGACAGTCGGCGGCGAGGCGCGCGCGTTCGGTATCCGAGAGAGGGCACGTCGTCATGTCGGGCGCAGGCTGCCACAAGAGGCGGTGAACGTCTCGGACCCAGGCGCGCTACGCGGGCGCTTCACCTCAAAGCCTCAGCCAACAGATTTCGTCGCGACGCTTGCAAACACCCTCTTCCGACTTGGCCTGACGGTACGTAGGCGGAGCGGTGTTGGTGTTGGGTAGGCACATGCCGCCTGCGGTGTCGCAATCCACGCCAGGCGCGGCCGGCTCGGGGCTGACCGCGGGAGCATCGCCGGATGGGTCGCTCGCGCACGAGGCGATCAGGGG
>CALKVR010001423.1 GCA_938004815.1 uncultured Polyangiaceae bacterium
CGCACCGGCGTCGGCGGACCGCTAGTCATCGCCAACGATCCCGGCCTCGTGCGCGAGCACCAGGCCCTTCGCGAGCTGCGCGACGATCGACGCGACCTCCCTCGGCGGCAAGCGACCCACCCGGGCGAGGCGATCGCCGAGGTCCTCGCCCTCGAGCAGCTCCATGACGATGTACGGCGCCTGCCCTTTGGCGTCGTAGTCGATGATCTGGACCACGTGCGGGCTCCGCAGGCTGGCCGCCGACTTCGCCTCGCGCTCGAAGCGCACGCGCGCCGACTGGGTGTCTGCCGACGCGCTCATGAACTTCACCGCGATGGGGACGTCGAGCCCGAGGTGTCGACCCGCCCAGACCGAGCCCATGCCTCCGCGCGCGAGCGGCCGGTCGAGCCGGTACTTCTCGCCGATGACGGTTCCGATGACCGGCTCCATGCCTGAGCGCAAATGCTACTCGAGCCTCAAAACTCGCGCGAGGCAGCTATGCTCGCGCCGTGGCGAAGCCGCCCTCTTCTCATCGCGTCGACGAGACCGCGACGCTCGCCCGTGACGTGGCCGAGCTCCCGCTCGGCGCGCTCGTTCGCGTGATCGGAGCCAAGGCTTCGCCGGCGGTGTTCCGCCTCCGCGCCGGCGGCTGCATCGTGGGCGCCGGCGCCGGCGCCCACATCCTCGTCAACGAGACGACCGTGTCGCGCCGGCACGTCGAGCTGACCCTCGTACCCGAGGGCGTGGTGGTCGCCGACCTCGGGAGCCGCAACGGAACGTTCTATCTCGGCCAGCGCGTCGAGAAGATGGTGCTCGCGCTCGGTAGCCGGATACGCGTCGGCAACGTAGAGGTCGCGATCGACGCCGACACCGACGGGCTGGTCGAGCGCCTGTCCGAGGCCGAGACCAGCTACCGGGGCCTCGTCGGCGTTTCGGGCGCGATGCGGCGGCTCTTCGCGGTGCTGAAGCGCCTCGAGGGCTCGCTGGTGAACGTGCTCGTTCAGGGCGAGTCGGGCGTCGGCAAGGAGCTCGTGGCGCGTGCCATTCACGCCGGCTCGGCCCGCGCGAGCGGTCCGCTCTACGCGGTGAACTGCGGCGCGCTCGCGCGGGAGCTCGTCGCATCCGAGCTGTTCGGGCACAAACGTGGCGCGTTCACCGGCGCCGTCGAACAGCGGGTCGGCGCCTTCGAGGCCGCTCACGGCGGCACGCTCTTTCTCGACGAGGTCGGCGAGCTGCCCATCGACGTGCAGCCCGTCCTGCTCCGCGCCCTCGAGTCGGGCGAGGTCCGCGCCGTGGGCGACACCGAGGCGCGGCGCGTCGACGTCCGTGTGGTCGCCGCCACCAACAAGAGCCTCGAAGACGAGGTGAAGGCGGGCCGGTTCCGCGGCGATCTGTTCTATCGCCTGGCGGTAGTGAAGCTCGAGGTGCCGCCGCTCCGCGATCGCCCCGACGACGTCGAGCTCTTGGCCGCCACCTTCGCGCGCGCCGCCGGCCTCGCCGAGCTCGGCCCCGAGATCGTGCAGCAGCTCGCCCGCATGCCGTGGCCTGGCAACGCGCGGGAGCTCCGCAACGCAGTCGAGGCGTACGTCGCGATCGGCTCGCTCCCCGGCGCCCCCGCGGGAGGCCTCCAGGCGCTCGACCACCTCATGCAAAAGGTGATCGATCCCGCGCTCCCCTACGCCGAACAAAAGGAGCGCTTCGCCGACCTCTTCACGAGGAACTATCTCACCCTCCTGCTCGCGAAGACCGGCGGCAACCAGTCCGAGGCCGCGCGCATCTCGGGCCTCGAGCGCAGCTACCTGGGCAAGCTCTGCGCGAAGCTCGGGGTGGCCAAGGGCTGAGCCGCCTGAGCGCTCGACTCCGCAGTCACCTGCGTGATCGATCACGCAACCGGGCCCCGAGCTCCGGCTTTGTCCCGGAGATTCCGCCGGCACGAGAACTGCCAAGGGACCGGCATGCTCAGGCTGACCACGTTGGTTCCCCTCGGAGCCGCCCTCCTCACCGGCTGTGTCGGTGACATCGGCGGCGGCGACCCCGGGGGCAAAGGCCCCACGACGGATCCGAGCGGGTTCTCTTGCGACCCCGATGCGGCCGCGCTGACCGCGACCCCGATCCGGCGGCTCGCCCGCGACTACTACCACCACGCGGTCCACGAGTTTCTCTCGCCCCTCGACGAGCCGACGCGCGCGGCGCTCATGGAAGAGATCGCGACGCGCCTCGATCTCATCCCGCGCGACGTCTCCGAGCACTACGCCACGAGCGATCAGAACGTGTCGCAGGACCACGTCGACGCCGTGTTCGGGGTGGCGGTGGGTCTCGCGGCCGAGATCGCCGACGACGCGGCACCCTACGGCGAGCAGCTGATGCGCGTCTGCGGAGACGGCGCGACCAAGGCCGCGCTCGCGGACGACGTTTGCCTGACGACGTTCATCACGTTCTACGGGCGCAAGGCTCTCCGCCGGCCGGTCACGCAAGCCGAGGTCGACGACTTCAAGGCCTTCTACGCGCAGGCGGTCGCGACGGGCGTCGATGGCCTCGGCATGCTCGTCGGGCGCTTCATCGCTCACCCCGGCTTCTACTACCGCTTCGACTCCGAAGGCGAAGTGGTCGAGGGCAACGAGGGCACGGACGCGGTGCACGCGCTCACCAAGTGGGAGCTCGCTTCGAAGATCACGTTCCTGTTCTGGGCCGGGCCGCCCACCGACGCCTTGCTCGACCGGATCGAAGCCTCCGACATCACGGAGGACGCCGACCTCGAGGTCGTGCTCGCCGAGGTGCTCGCCGATCCGCGCGCCGAGCGCGGCATCCTCCGCTTCTACCGCGAGTGGCTCGAGCTGGATGACGTCGCCAAGACGCCGGGGACCGAGGGCAACGTGGTGGCTGGTCAGGCCATGCTGGCCGCCGCCGGCGTCGATGCCCTGCCCGTGAGCTACCGCGAGGACACCATCCAGGAGGTCCTCGACTTGACGAAGCACTACACGCTCACCACCGAGGGAGACTTCGGCGACATCCTGACGAGCACGTACTCGTTCGCGCGCACGCCCGAGCTGGCCGCGATCTACGGCGTCGCGACCTGGGGCGGGAGCGCCGAGAGCCTCGTCTCGCTGCCCGCCGGCGAGCGCTCCGGCCTCCTCACCCGCGCCGCGTTCCTCTCGTCGGGTGCCGAGTACACCCGGCCCATCATCAAAGGCGAGGTCATTCGCACCCGCGTCCTCTGCGAGCCGATCTCGCCGCCGCCGCCCGGGCTCGATATCCAGCCTCTCACCCACCCGGCCGACAAGACCACGCGCCAGGCCGTCGAAGAGGCGACCGGCGACGCGGCCTGCCAGAGCTGCCACGTCCAGATGAACCCACTCGGGTTCTTGAGCGAGAGCTACGACCCGACGGGGCGGTTTCGCCAGAGCGAGCTGCGGTTCGCCGACGGCTCCGGCGAGGTCGTCGCGGAGCTCCCGATCGACACCCGCGCGACGCCGGTCATCGGCGAAAATGACACCACCGAGATCGTCGATGCGGTCGACCTCGGCCAGTACATCGCCGACAGCGGCGCGGCGAACGTCTGCCTGGTGGCGAGCTACTTCGAGTTCGCGAACGGGCGGCCCGCGGACCCGGTCACCGACGGCTGCGACGTGCTCGGGCTGCGCGACCAGCTCACCCGCGAGGGCGGCTCGATCAAGCGCGTGCTCATCGAGAGCGTCATGCAGCAATCATTCCGCAAACGGCTCGTGAAATAGGGCAGGTAACCGATGAAATTCAGCCGCAAGTCGAGGCGTGTTTTCCTCCAGGGTGCCGGCGCGTCGCTGCTCGCCATGCCGGTGCTCGAGTCGCTGATGCCGAAGGGCGTCCACGCAGCGCCCGCGCCGAAGAGCTTCGTGGGGATCGGGGCGTGGAACGGGCTCTTCCGGCTGTACGGGCCGGGCTCGCAGCTGATGCCCGCCACCACCGTGCAGAACGGATCGATCCCGGGGCTGACGAAGGTGAACGTGCCCGGCTGCCACCCCATCCACCACGGGGCGCTGAGCGGTCTCGCGGCCGCCAACGGCGGCCGCATCTCGGACATCATCGACGAGGAGTTCACGCCGTACCTGAGCAAGATGATGATGCTCCAGGGCTTCGACTACATCGGGCTCGGCTGGTACCACCACTCCGGTCAGTTCGGGAACTGGCACGCGTCGGCCGACGGCTCCGAGGGCAACCCCGACATGGCGACGCTCGACAACGTGGTCGCCGACTGGTTCGGGTCCCAAGGGTACCCGAACGACGTCGTCACCTACTCGGCCTCGTGGCTCGACGGCGACTGGGGCTGCTCGTTCCAGGCCGACGGCACACGCACCACCGCCCAGTTCAGCGACCCTGGGGCGCTCTGGGACAAGTACTTTGCGGACGCGCAGATCCCGACGGACTTCAAGACGCTGCTCGTCGACCGAGTCCTCGAGGACTACCGCGCCCTCAAGCAGAACCCCCGCCTCGGCGCCGAGGATCGCGTGCGGGTCGACAACCACATCGAGCACCTCGCTGCCACCGAGGCGAAGATCAAACAGATCGGCGCCATCTGCGATCAGCTCCGCCCCGACTCCGACATCGGCGACCGGGCGCTCTTGCTGCGGACGATGAACGACGTGATCGTGGGCCTGATCTCGTGCGGCATGGCCCACTCGTTCATGGGCTGGGCGCAGGCTCTCGTCAGCGAAGACCCCAACCAGTGGCACGTCTGGTCGCACGCCGCCTACGACGGCACGACCGACTCCATCGCCGACGCTTCGGCCTACGAAAGCCTCGTCGAGCACTCGCGAAGCGTGATGAAAGACATGTGCCTCGATCTGGCCAAGAAGCTCGATGCGGTCGAGCAGCTCGACAACTGCGTCATCGCCTGCATCCAGGAGCACGGCAAGCGTGGCCACGAGTCGTGGAACGTGCCCGTCATCACGTTCGGCTCTGCCGGCGGCGCCCTCAAGACCGACCAGTACGTCGACTATCGCAACGTCGCCGAACGAGACGATCTCGAGTACACGCGCTTCGGTTTCCCCATGAACCAGCTCTACGCGAACCTGCTCATGTCGATGGACATGCCGCCCAGCGCGTTCGAGCCCCTCAACAAGCCGCGCGCCGACGGCGCGTCGTCGCCGTTCAAGCCTGGCTCCGGCTACGGCGTGAACGCCATCCATCCCGACGCCGCCGCCGGCTACAGCCTGGGCGGTCACTACGAGAGCTGGTCCGGCTACGACATGAGCGCGTGGCTGCCTCAGGTGAAGGCGTAACGTGGCGCCAAGACGAGCAGGTGATCCCATGCTTCGAGCTTCTCTGCCTTGGTTTCCTCACCCCCCGGACCCCTCTCCGTTCCGGAGAGGGGGCGCGCTTCTGGTGATCCTCCTGGCTGCTTGCGAGCCCGAGCCGGCCGAGACCGATGACGGGGCCACCGGCACGAGCGGCACGGGGGCAAGCGACACCGGGGCGGGCCCGGGATCGCCGGCCGGGTCCGGCGCGTCATCCGCCAGCACCGGGGGCGGCGGCGGCGGCGGCGACCCCGAC
>CALKVR010001424.1 GCA_938004815.1 uncultured Polyangiaceae bacterium
GCTGCCGACGTTTCGGATACGCCAGGTCTGCCAGACCAAGACGTGCACGTTCGCGATCCCGCGCGACGTGAAAAAGGCGGCGGTGAGCAAGGTGGCGGGCGAGGTTACCGAGCCGGCTGCGCTGTTCGGGCTCGAGCTTTCGGCGAACGCCAAGATCGGCACCCGGGCGAACCTCGCGCTGGGCGCCATCGCGGTCGTCCTCTCGGGTGAGGCAGAGGTCGACGCGCCGATGGGCAAGGGCAAGCCGGCCAACCGGCGAGCGATGAAGACGCTCGACGGCGTCTTCGTCGACGGCGGCAACTTCTCGATCGTTTCCGAAAAGGGCGCTCGCCTCTTGGTTGCGTTGATCGGAACGATGAAAGATGACGGTGGCGTCATCTACAATGGCGGCTACTGGGCCGACCGTCCCGGCGGCGACAAGGGCTTCATCCCGTTCGCGCTCGGCAAAGACCCCCTCCACTGGGGCGGCGGCAAGCTCGGGGCGTCCATCGGCTTCGAGGGGCCCCGCGCCAGCTGCACCCTGCTCGCCATCGACTCGCCCGCGGGCGTCGCGGCCCACCAGCACGACGCCGAGTGGGAGATGCTGGCGATCCTCTCGGGCAAGGGCGCCGTGCCGCTCGGCTCTGCCGGCGAGCGAACGACCCTCACGGCGCAGCCGGGCATGGCTCTTGCGATTCCTCGGGGCGCCGAGCACGCGTTCCAGCCCGAAGCGCTCCCGATGGTGGCGATTCAGCTCTACGTGCCGCCGGGGCCGGAGCAGCGGTTCAAGAAGCTGGCCGGGAAGTAGCGTCGACGAGGACCTTGAGCGCGCCTCGCCGGCCGGCGTGCTCGAGCGCTGCATCCGCCTCCGACAACGGGTAGCGAGCCGCGACGAGCGGTCGTGGATCGACGCGCCCGCTGGCGAGAGCCGTCACCGCGCGCGCCATGTCGCCGCACCGCGAGCCGACGACGCGCAGCTCGTTGATGACGACGGGCGCGAGATCGAGCGAGACGGCCCCCGCCACCGTCGTCTTGAGGACCACCGTGCCGCGCGGCCGGACGAGCTCGAGGGCACGCGCGAGCCCGCGCTCGCTGCCGGTCGCCTCGACGACGACGTCGGCGCCGCGTGCCGAGGCCGGGAGCTCGCCCTCGAGGAACGTCTCGGCCCCCGTGGCGCGTGCCAGCGCGAGCTTTGGGGCGTGGTGACCGACGACGGTGGTGGCGACGCCGCTCGTCGCGAGGGCGATCCCGATCAGCAGGCCGAGCTTGCCGTCGCCGAGCACGATCGCGCGCGCGCGCGTGTCGCCCCCGATCTCGTCGAGGACGTGGAGCGCGGCCGCGAGCGGCTCTGCGAAGACGGCGCGATCGTCGTCGAGCGAGTCAGGAACCTCGACGAGACAGCGCTCGGGGATGGTCGCTCGCTCGGCGAATGCCCCCGGACGACCGAGGATCCCGAGCACCGTGCGCGCCGAGCAGTGGTGACCATCGCGATCGGTGCAGTCGGCGCAGGTGCCGCAGCCGGCGTTGATGTCGGCGACGACGCGCTTGCCGACCCAGCGGGCGTCGTCGGCTTCGAGCACCTCGGCGACCATCTCGTGGCCGGGCACGCCGCGAAAGGCCATGTACCCCTTCGCCAGCTGGAGGTCGGTGTCGCAGACGCCGGCGACGCGGACGCGCACGAGCGCCTCGCCCGGCGCGCGCACGGGCTCAGGGAGATCGCGCGCGATACGCGCGTCGCCGTCGAGGTAGAGGCCGAGCATGGGCCGCCATCGTAGTCAGGACTTCTGCGGGGTGCACCCCGGGGTCTCGGCGGGGCCTCCGCCCCGCGCCCACGCGAGCGCTCCCTCGAGGCGCTGCATCGTGTCCTCGGGCAGGGCGTGCCACACCGGTCCGAGGCTCACGAAGCGCGCCGGGATGCCTGCGGCGCAGAGCTTGCCGCGCGCGGCCAACATCGTGCGCTTGGCGCCGTCGAAGTCACCGGAGGCGAGCACCACGCGGCGGATGCCGCTGGTCCGGAGCTTTTCGGCGTCGGGGACGAGGGCGGCCCCGATCAGGACGAGACCCGCCCAGCGCCCTGGCCGCTCGTAGGCGATGTCGCGCGCGACGAAGGCCCCGCGCGAGAACCCCATGAGGACGTCACCCCGCTCGGCGGCAGGGGCGAGCGAGAGCGGCGCGAGCGCGGCCGTCAGGGCGCGATCGATGTGGGCGGCCTTCGCGCCGGCGTCGCCGGCCCAGTCGGCCGTCCCGTCGCCGTAGTCGACGTTGCCGGTCGGGCACACCACCACCATACCGGCTTCGGCCGCCGAGGCGACGCGCGCGCAGGTGCGCTTGGGGCTCGAGGTCATCCCGTGCAGCATCGTCAGGACGGCCGGCGCTTCATCGCCGGACGACGTCGGAGGAATGACACGAACGTCAGCGTTTCCTCGCGCCGTCCAGGCGTCGCGTACCGTCCTCCACCCTGGCGCCGCCGGGGGGGCGGCGGACGGCGAGGGGTCGACCTTTGCAGGCTCGCGCGGCGCCGCTCCGCGGAAGGCAGCCCCCGAATCGGTCGGTGAACCGGAAGTCGCGGCGTGCGCGTCGGTGTCGCCCAGCCGCGCGCTCGCCCAAGCGCGCCCGAGGACCAGGTGCCCGAGGATCATCGTCCCCACGATCACGAGACAAACTCCGACCCATCGGCGGAGCCCAGGGCTCCGCGCCTCGTGCGATGCGCGCATCGATGCCTCCCGCCCGCGAGCCGCGGGCGCCATTCGGGCGAGGTGCCGGCGCGACAGAAGGGCGCGCCTCGAGCCTCGGACCCGGGCTGGCGCGCGATGCCGCGCGCCTTCGATGGGCTATCGGGGGAGGGGAGGAGAGTGTGACGAGGCGTACGGATCGAGACCGAGATCGAGGTCGAGATCGAGATCGAGATCGAGATCGAGATCGGGCACGGGCACGGGCACGGGCACGGGCACGACGTGCGAGACTGACGGGGTGAGCGCGGTCTTGGTCCTCGTGGTGGTGGTCTGCGCGGTTGCGGCGGGGATGCCGATGGCGGGAGAGGCGCACTGGGCGGCGGCCGAGATCCTCGGGATTTCGGCCGGAAGTCAGCTCGCAGCTGCCCCGCACCTGGCCGCCTGTGTGGTCATGGTCGCGGCGGGTTTGAAGGGCGCCCGAGCCGTGCCCTGGGCGCCCTTGGTCGTCGGCTTCGCTGGGGCCGAAGGGTTTCGCTGGTTGTCGGGGGCGGTGCGGACGAGCGCGCTGACGGTGGGGGTCGGCGTCCTCGCGACAGCGGCGATGCTGCTCGCGATGCGGTTCGCGCCGCGCGAGCGCGAGACCCTCGGCTGCCCGCGACGCGGCCATCGCCGCCGCCACCCTCAGCCTGGCGGGGTTGCCCGGCGCGTCGCCCATCGCGTGCGCGTTGGTGGCGCGCGCCTGGACCGGCAGACGTACGCCTCTGGAGTCGGCGGTGCTCGTCGCCGCGCCGTTCGAGCTCCGCGCCGCCTGGGACGCCTGGACGGCGGCCACGGTGCGTGCGTCGCTCCCCGAGCTCGCTCTCGCCGGAGCGCTGGCCCTCGGCGCCGCATGGATCGGGCTCCGCACCGTTCGGATCCGCGCCGAACGCGCGACGGGGTTCGCGATCCCCTACCTGAGCATCTTCGGCGCCGCGCTCCTGGCCCACGCCTGGGCTGCCCGCTGAGCCGGCCGGGCCGAGGGCGTGGTAACACGTCGGCGTGACCTCCTCCGTTCGTGTGGTCGTCCTGGCCGGCGGCTCCGGCACCCGCTTCTGGCCGGCGTCACGCGCCCGGCGGCCCAAGCAGCTGCTCCCCCTCACCGGCGGCGCGCCGATGATCCTCGAGACGGTCCGGCGCGTGCTCCCGCTCGTCGGCGGCTGGGCCGACGTGTTCGTTGCCGGCGGGCGTCTCGTCGAAGACGAGACGCGCCGCACACTCCCCGAGCTCCCCGCAGAGAACCTCCTCGTCGAGCCCTGTGCGCGCAACACCGCGCCGTGCATCGCCTGGGCTACGGCGGTCGTCGCGCGCCAATCAGCTGACGATATCGTCATTGTATTGCCAAGCGACCACCACGTCGCCGATGTCGACGCTTTCCGCCGCTGCCTCGCCGCCGCGGTCGAGTCGGCCCGCGCGGGCGTGATCACGACCATCGGCATCCGCCCCACGCGCCCGGAGACCGGGTTCGGCTACCTCGAGATCGCGGGCGACGGCTCGGGCGACGCGGCCCGACCGGTGCAGCGCTTCGTCGAGAAGCCCGACCTCGCCAAGGCCGAGCAGTTCGTCGCGAGCGGGCGCTACCTGTGGAACGCGGGGATGTTCGTGTACCGCGCGCGCGACATGCTCCGCGCCCTCGAGGCTCACCTCCCGGCGGTGGCCGTGGCGGTCCGCTCGCTCGACGAGGCGGCCCGGGCCGGGCGCGAGGCCGACGCGTTGGAGACGACGTTTCAGGCCATGCCCAGCGTCAGCATCGACGTGGGCGTCATGGAGAAGCTCGCCGAGATCGCGGTCGTCCCCGGCGACTTCGGCTGGAGCGACATCGGCAGCTGGCAGGCGGCGTGGGAGCTCGCCGCGAAAGACGATCGCGGCAACGCGTCGCCGGCGCGCGCGGTCGTCGTCGACGCCGGCGGCAACCTCGTCGTCGACGCTCGCTCGTCAGGCGCGGCAAGAAAGGTGGTCGCGCTCGTCGGGGTGTCGGACCTGGTCGTCATCGACACCGACGACGCCTTGCTCGTGGTGCCGCGGTCCCGCGCCCAGGACGTTCGGCTCGCGGTCGAGCGTCTGCGTGAGACCGATCCGGACGTCCTGTGAAGGCGCACTGGCCTCACCTCCGGGCGGCCTTCGTCCTCTTCCAGATCCTCGCGATCGCGACGATGGCGCTCCCGGGCCCGGTGGTCGGCAACGAGAAGGCGTGGAACACCCGCAACGCGAAGAAGGACATCGACGATTGGTCGGCTTCGCTCGGCAGCGATCCGGAGACGTTTCGCGGAATGCTGCGGTCGGTCGCGACCGGATACGTCGCGGTCCGCCAGGCCCTGACGGCTCCGTTTCGCTCATGGGCGAGCTGGACGGGGACGACCCAGTCGTGGGCGATGTTCGCCAGCCCGCAGCGCAGCCCGGCCGAGCTCCACATCACCGGCGACGTCGGTCGCGGGTTCGACGTGCCGCTCTACCGGCCGCACGACGACACCGCGGATCTCTGGGCCGGCTTCTTCGATCACAACCGCATGCGCAAGTTCCGGGGCCGGTTCGGGCGGCGCTCGATCGGGCGCACCTACGATCAGTTCGCCTCCTACCTCGGCCGCCGAACG
This sequence comes from uncultured Polyangiaceae bacterium, assembly GCA_938004815.1. GTDB lineage: Bacteria > Myxococcota_A > Polyangia > Polyangiales > Polyangiaceae > Xiheicaenibacterium. The sequence goes on from CALKVR010001424.1 coordinate 5,279, forward strand.
TGCGTGATGAAGCCCGATCTGGTCCGCGTGCGCGTCGCGCTCTACACGTACCGCTCCCCCGGCCCCGAAGAGCTCGGGCGCGGCGTCGTGCCCCAGGGCGCCTACGAGCACGAGCGCGTCACGAGCTGCGAGGCGGCCCGATGAGCGTCGTCGCCCGCTGGTGGCGCGGCTGGGTCGCCTTCACGAGCGAGCGCGAGCCGGCGTTCCTGCTCGCGTTCTTTCGAATCGCGATCGGGCTGTGCGCCATCAGCTCGCTCGTCTCGGCCGCGACCTCGGGGGTGCTCGACGTGATGTGGGTCGATGCCTCTGGCGGCGGCGCGCTCGGGCTCTCGGGCTCGCGCCTCGTCCAGCTGTTCGGTGGCGCCACGCACCCCGTGATCTGGGGCTTCTTCTGGGTCGCGCTCGCGGCGTCGGTGCTCTCGACGGTCGGCCTCGGTGGCCGCCTGCCCCTCCTCGTGGCTTCGCAGGTCTACGGCGCGCTCGTGCGCACGAACGCGAACACGATGGGCGGCTACGACTCGATGATCGCGATCGCGTTCTTTCTACTCTTCTTCAGCGGGGCGAACGAGACGCTGTCGCTCGACGCCTGGCGAAAGACCCGACGGTTCGCCACGGGCGCGCTCGTCTCGGCCTGGCCGCGCCACGTGCTCGTGTTCCAGCTCGTCGTCATCTACTTCTTCACCGGCCTGCAGAAGATGAGCCCGGTTTGGACGCCGGCGGGCGGCTACTCGGCGCTCTATTGGGTCTACCAGGACCCGACCTGGCGGCGGTTCGACATGGATTTCACGGGGGCGCTCTACCCCGTCCTGCAGGTCGCGACGGCGGTCACGTGGCACTGGGAGCTCGCGGCGCCGCTCGTGCTCGTGTGGATGTGGCTGCGCCGCACGAGCGACCGCGGCGGTCGGCTTCGCGGCTGGCTCCTCCGGCGCGATCTCCGCGCGTGGTACCTGACCGTGGGTGTCTTGCTGCACCTCGGCATCCTGGTGACGCTGAACGTGGGCCCGTTCTCGTTCGTCAGCCTCTCGTTCTACCCGCTGTTCTTTCGGCCCGACGAGCTGACGGCGTTCGCCCGGCGGATCAGGCCGAGCGCGGCTGGCTCTGGATCCACGAAAACACTCTCTCCAGACCCGCCTCCAGCGACGTCGTGACGCGCCAGCCGAGGCGCTCGGCCGTCTTGTGCGGGTCGCCGAAGCGGTTCGTGCCCGCCGTCCAGTCCGCCGGCCCCGCGATGGGGGCGACACCCGTCTTGCTGGCCCGGGTGATCTCGGCGACCAGGTCTTTGACCTTCACTGCCTTTCCGGTGGCGACGTTCAGCACCTCGCCCGAGACGTCGGCCTCCATCGCGCGGATCGTGGCGTCGACGGCGTCGTCGACGAACACGTAGTCGAGGGCTTGCTCGCCGTCGCCGAACACCACCGCCGGCTCGCCGGCGAGGAGACGCTCGAAGCTCTTGATGATGACGCTCTTGTAACCCATCCCCGCGAACTGCTTCGGCCCGTAGATGAAAAAGTAGCGGAGCACGTTCCACGGCACCTTGGAGGTGTCGCCCGTGTAGGCGAGGAGCTGCTCGCCCGTGAGCTTGCTGATGCCGTAGACGGTGCGCGGGTCGCAGCGCTCGCTCTCGACCATAGCGTCGCCACGGAGGCGGCCGTAGGCGTAGAGCGACGACGAGAACACGACCTTCTTGATGCCGGCGCGGACGGCCAGCTCGTAGAGCGAGAGCGTGCCCGAGACGTTGCTCTTGATGACGCGGGCGGGCGAGTCCTTGCTCTGGTTGTGCTTCTCGGCCGCGAGGTGGAACAACAGGTCGGCGCCCTCGAGGGCCCCGGCCAGCTCGGCCTCGGGGTCGAAGCCGATCTCGTGCTTCACCATCCGGACCTTGCTCTCGGAGCCGAGGTTCGCGAGATCGCCGTAGCGCAGGCTGTCGACGACGGTGACCTGGGCCGCCCCGCGCGCGACGAGCTCGTGGACGAGGTGTGAGCCGATGAAGCCTGCGCCGCCGGTGACGACGATGCGGGAGCCCTGGATTCGTGTGGCGTGCGTCATAGCTTGATGGCCTTCCAGCTCCCGAGCTTGAACTTCGCGATCATCGCGATGGCGAGCGCGACGATGTAGACGACGGCGGCGAGCCAGATACCGGTCTGGCCCCAGCCCAAGGTCACACCGAGCAGCCAGGCCAGCGGGACGAGGCAGAGGAAGTGGAGGATGAGCTCCACCACCATCACGAACACGGTCGCGCCGGCGCCGAACAGCGCCTGGGTGAGGATCATCGCGGTCGCGATGAGAGGCGTGCAGATGCCCATGATGACGAGCGGCGTCAGGGCCGTCGACTGCACGGCCTCGCTGGCGGCCACGAAGCCGAGGATCTGCTTGGCGAACACGACCTCGACGACGCCGACGACACCGAAGATGACGAGGCCGAGCTTGACGCTCGTCCACCCGAAGCGCTCGGCCTTGGCGGGCTGCTTCTCGCCGAGCGACTGCGAGACGAGCGTCGCGGTCGCCGTACCGAACGCGAGGCACGCAGTGAACGTGAGCTTGAGGATCGCCACGATGTTGGCGACGGCGGCGCTGTTGATCGGCTCGCCTGACGCGATGGCGGCGGGGTCGATCTTGTCGAGCTGGCTGGCGATCATCGCGAACAGCCCGAAGCCCAACATCACCGCGAACGTCGCGACCGCGCCCGGAATGCTGACCTTCAAGAGAGCCCAGAGCAAGCCGAGCGAGATCTTCTTGACCTCGAACGGACGGTAGAGCGTGCGGTACTTGGGGTGGAGCGCGTACGCGACCATGATGAAGAGCCCGATGTAGGTCGCGATCACGGCGGCCAGGCCTGCGCCGGCGATCCCCATTCTGGGAACGCCCAGCGTCTCGTTGCCGAAGATGAGCACGAGGCAGAACGCGATGTTGATCACGTTCATCACCACGGCCGAGACGAAATGGACGTGCGTCTTGCCGATGCCGTCGAAGAACGACTTGAACGCGGCGGTGACGGCCATGCTCAAGATCCCGAGGATGCGCCAGTCGAGGTACGCGTCCGCGCTCTGTCTCGCGCCGGGAACCTTGATGAGCACGTCGAGCACCGCGTCCTGCGCGAGGTATCCGAGGCCGATGAAGGCGAGCCCGCCGACGAGCGTGAACACGATGGCGTTGAGGAGGACGGCGCCGGCCTGGCCGTGCTCGCCCTCGGCGAAGCGGCGGCCCGTCATCGCCTGCGTGCCGACCGAGATCGCCGACAGCGACCCGCCGAGCGCCCAGAGCAACACGAGCGAAGGGAACAGCGCCGCCTGCGCGTTCGACGACTCGGGGCTCGGCAAGTGAGCAAAGAGGACGATGTCGATCTCGTTGACGAGGCTCTGCGAGAGCATCGCCACGAGCGTCGGGAGCGCGAGCAGGATGATCACCCTGTGCGCCGGCCCTGAAGTCACGACGTTCGTCTTGGGCGGAACTGCTGCGATTTCAGCCATCGCTCGAGGGAGCGACTAGCACAGAACCCGCGCCGCGTTCGTTCAGAACTTCGGAAGCGACGGCGGCGCCGGAAAATCGGTCGAGCCGCGGTTCACCGACCGGCCCTCGACGATCGCCCCGTCTGCCGTCATCGCGATGCAGAGCCCCGCGTCGAGGAAGAGGGACACGATGGGGACGACGATCTCGGTCGACGTCCAGACCGCGGCCCAGCCGCGCAGATCGTCGCGCATGAGGATCTTGCCCGCGCTCGCCGCCCAGGGGCGGCCGAACGGATCGATGCCGATGGCAGAGACCAGCGACTTATCGGGCACGATCTCGACCGATTGGGTGTCGCCGTCGCGCACCATCACGACGCCGTCGGTGCCGCCCAGGTAGCCGATCGTCTTGCGGGGGCGCGAGACGCCGCACAGGAACGCGCGCGCCGCGCCAGGCGCGTCGAGCTCCTCGAGCTCCCAATCGAGGGCGTTGTAGAGCGCGGCGAACGCGCCGCCCTCTTTGCGGCCGGCGATGAGCCAACGAGCGTCGTCGAAGCGCGTCACCGTCGAGATCGACGCCACCCCGGGCAGCTTGAGCGGCCGCAGCCAGCGCTTGGTCGCGTAGGTGTTGAGGCAAGGGATGCCGGTCTCGTCGACGGTCGCGAGGACGCTGATGTCCTCGAGGTCGCCGCCGAACGCCTCGACCTTGCGCGCGCCCTTGGGGCCGGGCACCAGATCGACCGCGCCACCGGTGGTGTAGATCGCGAGCTCGGCGCTGTCGCTGCCGAGGATCCACCGGCCGGCCCCGACGCGCTGGACGAAGCGCACGCCGCCCGAGAGACGAAGGCCCTCGGTGGTGGCGACGCGCCACGCGGTGCCGTTCCAGAACGAGAGGCCCTGCGCGGTGGCGGCGATGGCGCGGCCGTGACCGTCCCACGCCACGGAGCGGATCACCAGGCTCGAGCCCGGCTGATGGAGCACGCTCCAGGTGAACCGATCGGGCTCGACGATCGAGGTGTCGCCGGTGCGCGGGAACGTCGAGAACGTGTGCTCGCGGCGACGCGGCAAGTGCGGCAGCACCATCGACGAGACGGCGAGCGCCTCGGCGAGGCGGTTCTCGGCCTTGGGCGCGGAGGCCCAACCGAGGACGAGGTCGATGCCGCGCACCGCCTTTTCGTTCTTGCGGAGCTCGGGGTGGAGGCCCGCCATCTCCATGAGGCTGCGGCGTTTGCCGGTCTCGAGCGCGCGCCACACCTCGGCCATCGAGGTGAACAGCGGCTCGCCGGTGAGGATGTAGAAGATGACGCTCGCGAGGCTGAACACGTCGGTGTACGTGCCGATCTCGTCGCCGGTGGTGAGCTCGGGCGCCGCGAAGCCGGGCGTGCCGACGAGGGCCCCCGAGAGCGTGCCCGAGACGCCGCTGGGCCGCGCCACGCCGAAGTCGGCGATCTTGAAGATCTCTTCTTGGCCACGCCCGGTGCAGAGGACGTTGTTCGGGGTGAGGTCACGGTGGATGACGCCGACCTCGTGCACGGCCGAGGTGCCCTGCGCGATGCAGTCGATGGCGACGGCCGCGCGCGCGGGGTCGAAAGCGTAGCCCGTGTCGCGCAGGCTGCGGCGCACGCGCTGCGCGAGGGTGGTGCCGAGAGCGCCGCCGTGGACGTACTCGACGGCGACCCACGGCAGCTCGATCTCGAGGTCGCCGCGCTTGACGTTGATCGTCGACGTGTCGACGAGGCGGATGACGAACGGCGTGGGCGGCGTGCGTTCGTTGAGCCGGCCGAGCGCCACCGCCTCTTTGCGGATCAAGAGGTGCGCCTTGGGCCCCAGCTTCTTCACGAAGGGCGGGCGGAGCCCCTTGACCACGACGGGGGCCTCGCCCTCGGGCGCGAGGCGCCGCGCGAGGAACGCGACGGAGCCGCCGCCCTTGCCCAGGGTTTGCTCGGGCCGATAGCTGACGCCGGGCGTGATCTCGCTCGGAAGCGCGCCCCCCAGCAAGCCTTGTAGGTTCTCGTCGTCTCGCGAGAGGACGATCATAGAGTCATCAGAGCCCGTGCCCCGGGCCGAGCACCTGGCGCATCTTCGCGACCGGGTCGAAGCCTTCGACGTGGGGCGGGTGGTGGCATTCAGACACGCACGACTTCGGGTCGGGCTTTACGACGATGAGGCCCTTTTTCTTGGGATCGTTGGCGTGCCGCGAGCCGGGCCCGTGGCAGACCTCACATTGGACGTCTTTGAAGCTCTCGACAAAGGTCACCGTGCTCCCCCCCGGTTTGTCGTAGCCGGTCACGTGGCAGCCCACGCAGTCGAGATTGTACTCGACGAATTGCTTCTCGAGGGTGGCGTATGCGCGGGCGTGGGCCGTCTTGTCCCAGACCGCGCGCTCTTCGGCGTGGCAGCTGGTGCAGTTGGCGATGCCCATGTACGACGCTTGCCCCTCGGCCGCGGGCTCGGGCTTGCGGTCTTTGAACGCCGCCTTGTTGTGCTCGTTGACGCGCTTGTAATACCCGAGAATCTCGGCCGCGACGCCCTTGTCGACGCCCAGCTTCTCGCGCACCTCGACGAGCTGGTAGCGGAAGTAGCTGCCGGTGGCGGGGGGCGGCGCCTCGCGCTCCATGTCGGCCTTCTTGCGCCGCAGGGCCTCGAGGTCGCTCTTGCGGGCGGCGAGATCCGCCGGCTTGACGCCCTTGTCCTTTTCCCAACCGTTGATGCGGTGCTCGAGGTCGCGGATCTGCTCGGTGACGCCCACGATCTCTTCGGTGCGAGCGACGCCGCCGGCATCGGCGAGCTTGACCGGCACCCCTGCGGCTGGGGACTCGCGAACGAAGAGGTCGACCACCGCGACCGTCTGCAGGTGATTCGACGTCTCGACGACGAGGGTCTGCCCGATGAGCTGAGCGGCCTTGGGCTTGTCGTTGAGGTCGCCCTTCTCGACCGGCTTGCCGACCACCAGGATGTCGACCTCGGGGACGGCGTCGATCAGGCGCAGCGCTTCGCCGCGCTGCATGGCGGCCGAGACGACGACGAGGTTCGCGCCCTCGGTGCGCAACGCCTTTACGCGGTCGCGGAGGGCGTCGAGCGGCGGGGTCGCGGTGATGCCCCCGGCTGCGTCGCCGACGACCTTTGGATCGACGAGCCCGACATACCCGACGCGGAGCGAGCCCTCACCCACCGGGTAGGTCACGATGTTGCCTGCCTCGAAGCCCGAATCGGGCCCGGACACGTTGGAGCCGAGGCGCGTGAGCTTGGCCGCGTCCTCGAGCTTCTTCAGGTCGGCCGGGCCGGCCGCGTAGTCGTTTGCTCCCGGGGCCCAGCCGAGAGGCGACAGCTTGGCCAGCGACGCGGCGAGGGCCTCGGCCTTCCATTTGTCCTGCGTCGCTTTCTGCGCCGACAGGCTCGGGTCGAGGAAGAACAGAGGACCGGCGGCGACGAGGGCCGTCGACGCGGCGCCGCCGCGGCCCTCGGTGACGAGGGCGGCGAGGTGATCGATGCCCCCGAGCTGATCCTTCGAGCAGCCGCACGGCTCGAGGGCGCCGGCCACGGTGCTGAGGAGGTAGAGGCGGAGCGTGGCTTTGCCCTCGTCTTGCACGGGCGCGCCGCCCGTCGCCGTCGTCGACGCGCTGCCCGACGCGGCCCCGGTGCTGCACGCACCGGCGGCCGCGGCCACCAGGACCGCGCTCGCGAGCGCTAGAAAGCCGAACGACGTGCGCATTTCCGGAGAGCGCGTTGTAGCACGCCGCTGGCGGAGTGGAGCGAGCCTCCGAGTCAGCGCTTGGGCGCGCGACCGCCCGGGCGACCGCCCCGCCCGAGCTTCGCCTTCTTGGCCGGGGGCCCAAAGCCACGTCGTTGGGGCTGCTCGGGTCGAGCCTTGCGCGGTCGAGGTGTCTCGCGCGGATCGGCCTGGCGCTCGGTCGGAGCGGGGCTGCGATCGGGGGAGGCCGGGCGGCGGTCGGGAGGAGCAGGGCGGCGGTCGGGAGGAGCCGGGCGGCGATCCGGAGGAGCCGGGCGGCGATCCGGAGGAGCCGGGCGGCGATCCGGAGGAGCGGGGCGGCGATCCGGAGGAGCCGGGCGGCGATCCGGAGGAGCGGGGCGGCGATCCGGAGGAGCAGGGCGGCGATCCGGCCGCTCCGGCGGGCCCTCGAAGCGCGCGATCTTCACCCGCGCATCGCGCGGGTCGGGCTGCGCCGCGGCCGCGGCGAACGCCTCGGCCACGCCCTTCTTGATCTGTACGACCGAGAAGCTGCGCGCGACGCGGATCGACCCGATGTCGGAGCCCTCGATGCCGCCGCGCCGGCAGAGCATCGCGACGAGGCGGCGCGCGTCGGCGCCGTGCGCCTCGCCCCAGGTGACGCGGAACGCCGCCCAGTCATCGGGGTGGGTCGAAGGCTTCTCTCGCATCGGCGGCGGCGGCCGCTGCGTCTGGCGACGAGGCTCGGGCGCGCGCGCCTCGACCGGCGTCACGTCGCGCGGCGTCATGCGGCGCGCGAAGCGTTGGGCGAGCAGGCGCGCGATCGCGCGGACGGCGTGGCCCTCGCCGAGGATGCGCTCGGCGAGCGCGATCGTCCGCTCGTCGGGCACGGCGGGCAGCTCGGCGTCGCCGGTCAGATCGGCGAGGACCATCTCGTCTCGCGCGCCGAGGATGGCGTCTGGCGAAGGGAGCGGCTCGAGGCGCGCCTGCACACCCGCTCGCCGGAGGAGAAACTTGGCGCGGGCGATGCCGGCCGGGATGACGAGCACGATGCTCTGCCCCTTCTTGCCGGCGCGGCCGGTGCGGCCGCTGCGGTGCGTGTACGAGTCGGCGTCGGTGGGCGGCTCGGCGTGGATGACGCGGGCCACGTCCTGCACGTCGATGCCGCGCGCGGCCACATCGGTCGCGACCAAAGCGTCGAGATCGCCAGCGCGGAAGGCGGTCAGGGCGCGGTTTCGCTCGCGCTGCTCCATCTCGCCCGAGAGCGCGCTCACCGCGAAGCCCGCGTCGGCGAGGGTGTTCGCGAGGTCGGCCACGTCGGCCCGCGTGCGCGCGAAGATGAGCGTCTGCGCGCCCGGACGCGACAAGAGCAGGTTCACGATCGCGTCGGTGCGCTCGTGCGGCAGGACGATGTGGACCACGTGGTCGATGTCGGCGTTGGCGACCCCGAGCGGTGTGCCCTCGATCAGGATGGGATCGGTCTGCACCGCGTCGGCCAGCGCGAGCACGTCACGCGGAAAGGTGGCCGACACGAGGTGGGTGCGGCGGCCCTCGGGCACCTTGGCGAAGATGTTCTCGATGTCCTCGCGAAAGCCCATGTCGAGCATGCGGTCTGCCTCGTCGAGAGCGACCGCGCGAACGCCGGTCGTGTCGATCGCGCCCCGGGCGAGCTGGTCGAGCAAGCGGCCGGGCGTGCCGACCACGATGGCGGGCGCAGCCGAGAGGGCGCGGCGCTCGTCGCGGTAGCTGGCGCCGCCGGTGACGGAGGCCACGCGCCGACCCGTGTGCGAGAAGAGCCAGGCGAGCTCTTGCTCGACCTGCTTCGCGAGCTCCCGCGTGGGGACGATCACGAGCGCGGCCGGCTTGGCGGGGCCCGCGGATGCGGCCGGCGCCGCTTCGGCGGGCGCTGGGCCCAACAGATCCCGGAGCGCAAAGCCGATCGCCACCGTCTTGCCCGAGCCGGTCTGCGAGCTGATCCTGAGATCGCAGTCTTTCACGTCCGGATCGAGGGCGGCGTCCTGGACCGAGGTGAGCGTCGTGTAACCGCGCTCCGCGAACGCGGCCGCGAACGCCGGCCCGAGACGCGTGGCGAGGTCGACTTCATCCATGGCGCGGCTCCTTAGCGCAATTCCCATCCTTTGCCGAACGAATCCTCGAGTATTCTGGGCCGCCCATGATCGGAATCCTCGGCGGCAGCGGGATCTACGCCATCGACGGGCTCGAGAACGCGCAGTGGAAGCGCGTCGAGTCGCCGTTCGGTGAGCCCTCGGACGAGCTCTTGTTCGGCGACGTGGACGGCCAGCGGGTCGTGTTTTTGCCCCGCCACGGGCGCGGCCACAAGGCGACCCCGTCGACCCTGAACTACCGCGCCAACATCGACGCCCTCAAGCGCTCGGGGGTCAGCCAGATCGTCTCGCTCTCGGCGGTGGGCTCGCTGCGCGAGGATTTGCCCCCCGGCACGTTCGTGATCGTCGACCAGTTCATCGACCGCACGTTCGCGCGAGAAAAGAGCTTCTACGGCACGGGCCTCGTCGCGCACGTCTCGATGGCCGACCCGGTGTGCGCGCGCGTGGGCGACGCGCTCGAGGCGACCGCCAAGGAGGCGAAGCTGAAGTTCGTCCGCGGGGGAACCTACATGGTGATGGAGGGCCCGCAATTCTCGTCCCGAGCCGAGAGCGAGCTCTACCGGAGCTGGAAGTGCTCGGTCATCGGCATGACGAACATGCCCGAGGCGAAGCTCGCGCGTGAGGCCGAGATCTGTTACGCGACCGTCGCCATGGTCACCGACTACGACTGCTGGCACGACGACCACGGGCACGTGACCGTCGACGCGGTCGTGCGCGTGATGAAAGAGAACGCGCAGCACGCCCGCGAGCTGATCCGCGGCGTCATCCCCAAGCTGGGCGTCCATCGGGGGCCCTGTCGAGCCGGCTGCGACCGCGCGCTCGAGCACGCCGTCATGACCGCGCCGGACGCGCGCGACCCGGCGGTGGTCGAGAAGCTCTCCGCTGTCGCAGGCCGGGTGCTGGGCTAAGGGGCGAGCGATGGACGACCTGCGCGACCTCATCCGCACCATCCCCGACTTTCCCAAGCCGGGCATCCTGTTTCGCGACGTGACGACCCTGCTCGGCCACAAGACGGGTTTTCACAAGGCGATCTCGCTCCTCGTCGCGCGGTACCAGGCGTCGCGCGTCGACAAGGTCGCGGGCATCGAGGCGCGCGGCTTCATCCTGGGCGCAGCCATCGCGTTCGGGCTCGGCGTCGGCTTCGTTCCGTTGCGCAAGAAGGGCAAGCTCCCCGGCGAGTCGGTCGGCGCCGACTACGCGCTCGAGTACGGCACCGACCGCATCGAGATGCACGTGGGCGCGATCGAGCGGGGCGAGCGCGTGCTCCTCGTCGACGATCTCATCGCGACCGGCGGGACGGCCGAGGCGGCGCTCAAGCTGCTCGAGTCGGCCGGCGCGACCGTGGTCGAGACGTGCTTCTTGGTCGACCTGCCCGATCTCAAGGGCGCCGATCGGATCAAGAAGCTCGGCCACAACGTGTTCGCGTTGGTCGACTTCGAGGGGCACTGAGCTCGCATGAAGGTCGGCGGCGAGGCCTACCGGACGATCTGGCCGGGCGCCGATGGGGCGAGCGTCGAGGTGATCGACCAGACGGCGCTGCCGGACCGCTTCGAGACCCGCACCGTCCGCACCGCGAGCGAAATGGGGGAGGCCATTCGCACGATGGTGGTGAGGGGGGCGCCGCTCATCGGCGTCTCGGGGGCCTATGGCCTAGCGCTCGCGATGCGTGACGACGCGACCGATGCTGCGCTCGAGCGTGCCCACGCCGCTCTCCTCGAGACGAGGCCCACCGCGGTGAACTTGCGCTGGGCCCTCGATCGCGCCCGCGCGGCGCTCGCGCCGCTGCCGGCGGCGGCCCGCTTCGCGGCGAGCCTTCGCCTCGCCGGCGCGATCGCCGACGAGGACGTGGCCGCTTGCGCGCGCATCGGTGAGCACGGCGCCGCGCTCTTGCGGGCCGAATGGGAGCGCCTCGGCCGGCCGGCGCCGCTCGAGGTGCTCACCCATTGCAACGCCGGTTGGCTCGCCACCGTCGATTGGGGCACCGCGCTCGCCCCGATCTATCGGCTCTTCGACGAGGGCGTGCCCATTCACGTCTGGGTCGACGAGACGCGCCCGCGCAACCAAGGCCATTTGACGTACTGGGAGCTGAGCGAGCACGGCGTCCCGTGCACGTTCAGCGCCGACAACGCCGGGGGTCTGCTGATGCAGCGCGGCGCCGTCCACGCG
>CALKVR010001425.1 GCA_938004815.1 uncultured Polyangiaceae bacterium
GGCGGCAGCGCGCATTGTCGGTTGTCAATCGCCTGTCGCCTGTTGTGTATTTCTCAGAACTCTCGCGAGTACCGCCCACCGGTCTCGTCGTGATGACCGTTGTGGTGGTGGTGCGTGTCGCTCTGCTTGCGCTCGTACTCGCGCTCGATGTCGGGGATGACCTTGGCCAGGCGGGTGCGGACGATCTGGGTGACGATGTTCCAGAGCGCGTCCTTGTCCTCGGACTCGGCGAGGACGCCGAGCGGGATCTGGAAGCCGCCCTTGTCGGCGCGGCCGCCGCCGTAGGGCTTGCCGTTTCGATCTTTGCCGAACACGGTGTGGAGGAACGTGGCGGGCTCGACGCTGGGGCTGTCGGTTCGCAGCGAGCCGTCGATGCGGTCTTCGACGATGCCGTAGACGAGGACGGTGTCGATGTCCTCGCGCTGCATGATGAAGTCGGCGGTGGTGGCGATGGCGTCGCGGTCGCCCTGCGGGACGTGACCGACGCCGGCGAGGGCGAAGTCGCGGACGACCAGCAGCTCGCCGAGAGCGCGGCCGAGGACGTTCATCGCCGACGCGGTCACGACCGTGCGGCCGACGCGCTTGAGGACGTCGCTGTCGACGAACCGGCGGACGTAGGCGGCGGCCGCGAAGTCGGCGGCGGTCGCGAGGGTGAAGTGGTCGGTGTCGGTCTGGATGCCGAAGAGCAGGGCCGTCGCCACGCGCGACGCGCCCACGCCGTTCTCGAGGGGCGCGATGCCGTTCGCCATGTACTCGGCGTAGATCGAGCTCGATGCGCCCATGTGCGGGCGAATGTCGACGAAGGGGGCGTCGACCTCGGCCATCTTGTGGTGGTCGACGACGGTCAGGAGCTTCAGGTCGGCCGGTAGGTCGAGCGTGGGCTCGGGGGTCGACGTGTCGACGAGAGACAGGTACTTGAACTGCGACAGGTCCTCGGGCTTCGTGGCCTGGAGCATGTCGATGTTGAGGAGTTTCACCATCGCCCGGTTCTGGCGGTGCGACACGGGCAGCACATGCGCGATGGCGCACGGCACCCCGAACTCCTGGCAGATGCGCTGATGCGCCAGGGCGCTGCCGAGGGCGTCGGGGTCGGGGTGGCCCGTGATCAGCACCACCACCGGGGCACCGGCGATCGAGCGGAGCACGTCCTCGAGCTGTTCGCGGTGGGCGGCTGGCGTAACGCCCGGCAGCTGCGTCGCCCGGCCGGTCGCCTCGACCGCCCGGGCCGCATCGGCCTGCGTACCTGGCGGCGCAGCGAGAGTTACGTCAGTTGCCGCGCGGCCTACGGTTCCGGCGCCTTGAGCGCCTGGGGTGGTACCCATGCAACGAGCTGACGATACCACGTCGAGCGGCCCGGGGGTCTACCGGAACGTCCCGCCCAGGGGCCGGTGTAGGCCGCCTGTTCAGTGCCCCGCGACGACGACCACGCGCTCCCCCTCACGCAGTGAGGGGGGCATGGGGGGTGAAAGAGCAACCATCATGGATGCTGCCTGCTAGGGTCGCGCCGCTCGCGCATGTCGGACGACACAATCTACACCGCGGTGTCGCGACCCGGCCCAGTCGAGCGCGAGATCCTCGCTGCCCTGGCCCCCACCGTCCGGGTTCGGCGTCGTGTCGCCGCGGGCGTCGCCCTCCGAACGCTCGAGACGCTCGCCGATCGGCCTGCTCGGCCGACCGTACTCCTCGTGCACGGTCGCGGGCACGCGGCGTCGGTGTGGGCTCCTTGGTTGACCGCGCTCGGGTCGCGCGAGCGGGTGGTGGCGGTGGACCTGCCTGGCTTCGGGCATTCGGGCGCGGCGCCGCTCTGCGACCCGTCGGCGGCGGGCGCCCTCGCGTGGTTTGCGGAGCCGGTCGAGCGCGTCGCGATCGAGGAGGGTCCCGTCGTTCTGGTCGGACATTCGCTCGGCGGGCTGGTCGCGCTCTCGATCGCGCTCGGCCGTCGCGCCGACGTCCGGGCGCTGATCCTCATCGGATCGATGGGGCTCTCACCCGTGATCCTGCCGAAGGCGCGGCTCTATCTCCGCGCAGGCCCCGAGCGTCTCGCTCGCCTCGGCGCCCTGTTCGGGCGCGGTGGTCGCGGGGGGCCGATCGACCGGCTGCGCCGCGAGCTCTACCTCGTCCGAGGGGGGCGCCCCCAGCCGTCCGCCGCGTTCGACCGCCTCGTCCCGCTCATGGGGCCCGGGTACAACCTCGCCCACCGGCTTTCGGAGCTCGCGGTACCGACGCTGCTCGTTTGGGGCGAGCGCGACGACGCGTTCCCCGTTCCGGTCGCGATGCAGGCGGCAGCGCACATCCCCGGCGCCGAGCTCTTGGTGCTCTCCGCCGGGCACTCGCCTCACCTCGAAATGCCCGAAGCGTGTCTCGAGCACGTCGCTCGGCTCCTCGACAAGCTTCCCGTCTCTGGCGGCGGCGAGTAAGACGAGCCCCCTTGGCGCGACCTCAGCTGCTGTCGATCCCGGAGAGACTGGACGCTTACCCCGACGTCACGGGCCAGGGCATCGTGATGGCCTTCGTCGATGTCGGGTTTTACCCGCACCCCGACCTGATGCGCCCCGCGCGGCGCATCCGCGCGTACGCCGACGCGACCGTCGACGTCCCCGAGGGCCGCGATTTCTTCAGCCCCCAAGCTTCGAGCTGGCACGGCACGATGACGGCGTGCTCCGCATGCGGCAACGGCTACCGCTCCGGCGGCAGCTTTCGCGGCATCGCGAGCGAGGCAGACGTCGTCCTGATCAAGGCCGGGGTCGACGGGGGTCGGGTGATCGGCAAGCACGTCGCCCACGCGATCCGGTTCCCGCTCCGCTATCCCGAGCTCAAGATCCGCATCCTCAACGTCTCGCTCGGCGTGCGTGACGGCGATCCCGACTACGCCGCGGTCGAAGCCGCGGTCGAAGAGGTCGTGGCGTCGGGGGTCGCGGTGTTCGCGGCCGCCGGCAACGTGCCGAACCACCCTGTCAACCCGCCCGGCTCCGCGCCGAGCGCCATCACCGTCGGTGGCCAGCACGATCGGTTCTCGCCCGGCATGACGGCCGATCAAGTCTGGCCGTCGAGCTACGGCTCCAAGACCGGCGGGCAGAAGCCCGACGTGCTCGCGCCCGCGATCTGGGTCCCCGCCCCGATGCTGCCCGGGACGCTGACCGCGCGCGAAGCCGCGCCGCTCTTTCAGACCCTCAACATCCTCGAAGAGCTCAGCGCCGAGCACGGCTTCTCGGAGCGCCACTCGCTCTCGACTCCCGCCGAACGCGCCGAGATCGGCGAGCTCATGCGCGCCGTCGAGGGCCGGATCGCCAAGCAGAAGTACATCTCACCCGACTACCAACACGTCGACGGCACGTCGTTCGCGTCGCCCATCGCGGCCAGCGTCGCGGCGCAGATGCTCGAGGTCGCGCCGCGCCTGACGCCGGCCGACATCAAGCGCGGCCTGTGCGAGACCGCGACCAAGCTACCCGACACGCCCGACGCCGTGCAGGGCGCGGGCATCCTGCGCCCGCGCGCCGCAGTCGACTGGGCGCGCACGAGCGCGTCGGGTTAGCGGGCGGGCGTCTTTTTTCCGCGCTGCGCCTTGGCCGCGTTCTTGGTGGATCGCGCTTTGGGCGAGCTGACCTTGCGCTGGGTGCGGCGCTCGAGGCTGCTGGCGATCTTGCCGCGGTTCGCGGAGCCACGCGTCGACTTGCGCGAGGGCCGACCGGTGGCGCTGTCCTCGAGCGCGACCTCGGCCTTCTTGGCGGCGCGCTTGGAGACGTTGCGCTTGGCGGTGGTCGCCGCGTCCTCGACGCGACGGCCCTCGGCCTCGTCGGGGGGCGCGTCTTTCTTCACGCGGCGCTTCGGTTGCGGGGGCTTCTTCGGACCCGAACGCTGGGTCTCGGACTTGAATCGTTCAGCTTTGGTCGCCATCGAGACGGTCGAACGTATCACGTCGCCGGTCGTCGGGTGACCGAGTCAGCTCGCCTCGACGTCGCCCGAGGCCGCGCCGGCCGGCACGGGAGACGCCGCGAGGGCCTCGAAGCGCTCGAAGAACCTGAGCATGGCGGCTCGCTGCGCCTCGGGCATGAACTCGAAGTTGCGCCCGCGGTCGATGATCTCCCAGAAGTCTTTGGACTCGACGCGCGACAGCTCGTCCTTGATCGCGAGCAGTCGCTCCCGGGACTCGCTCGCCATGTCGCGAAAGATCACATCGACGCGCTCGTCGGCCCCGACCGACAGGTAGTAGCTCGCGAGCTTGACCTGGGCCTTGCGCACACCTTTGAGCGCGACCTCGTGCGCGTGCTCGATCCCCGGGCGATCGATCTCGAGGAACAGCGCCAAGAGCTCTTCTTCGGCCGGCGACTCGAGATCGTGCGCGAGCTGGCAGAGCGCCCCCACGTCGTAGGCGACGGTCTCGGTGACGAACGAGAGCTTCATGTCGTAGCTGACGAGCGCGTAGTACTTCATGTAGCGCGCGGCCACGACCGCGTCGCCCGGCCGCTCTTTGCGGAGGAGCGACTCGATGAGGAGCCGATACTGGTTCAGGACGTTGTACGCGGTGCGCACGTCTTTGGCGTTGAGCGTCGCGCGCAGGTAGCTGTTCATGAAGCGAAAGACCAGCTCGATCAGCTCGCGGTCGTCGACGTCGGCCGCCTTTTCGCCGATGTAGCGGGTGTCGATCGCGATGAGGTAGTTGATGTCGCGCATCTGCGCGAGCGCCTCGTTGTAGATGCCGAGGTACTGCCGCATGATCTTCCACTCGAACCACGTGCGGCGCGAGACGAGGTCGGCGAGCGACTCGGGGTCCATCGCGACGAAGTCGGGGTTGTCGCGGATGCCCGGGCCGATCTCGAACCACCCCGCGCGGGCGGCGGCCTTTTTCTCCAGGTAGTGGATGGCCAGGTCTTTGAGCGCGTCGACGGCGCGGCTGGCGATGATCTTGTCTTTGCCGGAGATCGAGTTCGAGGTGATGTCGCTCAGCTCTTCCATCGCGGCGAGCGTGCCGGCCTGAGCCTCGGCGCAGACTTCGCCGTCGGAGCGCGCGCCGCGCTGCGCGGTCGTGGTCGCTTCGCGCTGGATGCGCTGGATGATGTTGGCGGGCTCGAGGAACCGGAACACGTAGCCGAAGTAGGGCGCCATCAGCACCAGGCCCGCCACCGTGAGGCAGAGCATGCCGAGGAGCGTGATGCGCGGGACGAACCCGCCTTTCAGCGACAGGCTCACCCACACGCCGCACACGCAGGCCACGACGTAGAACGCCATGACGGTGAGGTTCGTGCGGTCACGCATGAACATCGCCGTCACGCCGGTGTACCGCTCGGCCGAGAGCTGCACGACGATGCTGACGACCGTGATCACGATCCCGAGGACGGCGGCGATCATCGCGCCGAGACCCGAGACGGCGTCGGTGATGTGATCGGAGTCGAAGAAGAAGTAGTCGACGAGCCCGCCCTTGTCGCCGGTCGACGGGCCACCGGTGACGAACACGTCGACCAAGTAGAGGCCCGCGAACACGACCGCGGCGACCGCTGCCAGGGTCAGCATCGGCCAGAGCCAGAGCCGTCGGAACGAGGCGCGCGCGTCCACTCGAGTCGCGAAGCCTACCGCAGATCGCCGACCGTCAGGCGACCGGGGGCAGCCCCGCGGTCTGATGGAGAGCGGCGACGCGCTCGGGGGCGAGGCTCAAGAGGCCCGGGAGCATCTTGACGTAGGCGCGCTCGGCGTCGTTGTCGACGCGGATGGCGAGGAGCGACACGACGTACACCTGCTCGGCCATCTCGGGTGAGCGCACCGACCCAGCGAGCGCGGTGATGGGCTTGGGGCTCGCGAGCTCGCGCAAGAAGAGCTCGCGCTCGGCTGGTGCGACGCCGGCCGCGTCGAGCCGCGCGAGGATGTCGCTGCGCTCGGTGTCATCGATCGAGCCGTCGGCGTAGGCGGCCGCGATCATCGCGCGCACGAGGAGGAGCGCGTCCTCGTTCTGCTGCGCCGTCGGTTGCTGCGGCGCCGTCGGCGCCGTGGGCTGCGGCGCTGCGGGCTGGGGATAGCTCGGCTGCGGATAGGTGGGCTGCGGAGCGGTGGGTTGCGCGCCCTGCGTCTGCCACTCGTAGCCGGGGGCGGCGAAGCCATCGGTCCGCAGCCCGCCCGTGGAGCCCACGATACCCGAGAGCATCCCGCCGATGCCGCCGCCTTGCGCAGGCGTGCCCGCGGGCGCGCCCCATCCGGGCGCGCCCGGTTGCGGACCTTGCGGCGGCTTCTGTCCTTGGAAGTGGCGGTACGCGAGGTAACCGAGGCCACCTGCCGCAGCCACGCCGGCTGCACCGGCCGCGATGGTGCCGATCCCGGGGCCCCGCCCCTTGCCGAAGCCGCTCCCCAACATGCCGCCCAAGAGGCTCATCGCATCCATGGCGCGCGATGATAGCGATCGAGCACGCCTCGTGCGACGGTGTCGAAATGGATCCCGGCCGCGAGGGTTGCTTGGTCTGGGTCACCGGTCGCCCGCAGTCGGGCAAGAGCACGTTCGCCAACGCGCTCGCCCGCGGTTTGCGTGATCGAACCATCGCCGCGATCGTCCTCGACGGCGACGCGCTGCGAGCGGCGATGTCGCCGCCGCCAGGATACGACGAAGCGGCGCGCGAAGCTTTCTACGCGACGCTCGCCGCGTGGGCCGCCGAGCTCGCGGCGCAGCCCATCGTCGTGGTCGTCGCCGCCACGGCTCACCAGCGCAGATTTCGCGCGACCGCGCAGCGATTGACCGAGCCGAGATGGGTCGAGGTGTACGTGGACGCCTCCGAGGAGACGTGCCGTGAGCGGGATCGCAAGGGGCTGTACCGCGCGGCCGATGCCGGCCGCCTCCCCAACCTCCCCGGCGGCAGCGCCGCCCTTGCGTTCGAGGCACCGGAAGCGCCGACGGTGGTCGCGAGCGGTGGCCACGACGCCGCGGCCATCGCGAGCGCGATCGCGGCGGTGGAGAGCGCGCTCGGGCCGGTACGCGGTTTGCGACGATGACCGAGCCGCGAACGACCTCGCTGACCCTCGAAGCGCTCCGCGGCGCGCTGGCCGAGAGGCTGAGCGCGGTCGAGGGGCGCTCGGTCACGATCGTGTCGGTTTGCCCCATCGCGGCGGACCGCGCCGAGGGTGAGCTGAAGCACGTCGGGTACGGCGAGCCGCTCTTGGTGAAGTATCGAGCGGGCGCGGACGAGCGACGCGCGGTGCTGCGAACGGCGGGCGCGAACTGGTTCGGCCACGATCGCCGCTCGGATCGCGCCGCGCTCATGCTGCTCTCCGCCGACACGTACGACGCCGTTCCGGATCACATCCGCGTCATCGATGTCGGCGCCGTCGGTGCAGCGGGCAACATGATTTCGCTCACCGAAGCAGGTGAGCTCTACCTGCTCACGACCTGGGTCGAGGGGCGTCTCTACGCGTCGGATCTGCGTCGGGTGGAGAGAGACGGCGTCTCGACGCCCCAAGACCGCGCGCGCGCGGCGGCGCTCGGGGCGTGGGCCGCGAAGCTGCACACGCCGCCGCTCGACGAGCCGGCGGAGGTGTACCACCGCGCCATCCGCGACCTCGTCGGGAGCGGTGAGGGGATCTTCGGGCTCGTCGACAGCTACCCCGACGACGGGCCTGTCTCACGCGAGCGCCTCGCGCGGATCGAGCAGCGCGCGACCGCATGGCGAGCCCGGCTGCGCCCGCGCCACGCGCGATTGCGCCAGACCCATGGTGATTTTCACCCGTACAACGTGCTCTTTCGCGACGGCGTCGACTTCTCGACGCTCGACGCGAGCCGAGGTTGCCGCGGGGATCCGGCCGACGACGTCGCGGCGATGTCGGTCAACTACTTGCTCGGCGCCGCGATCGATCCGAGCGTGTGGCAGACGGGCCTCGGCCCGCTGTGGTCCGCGTTCTGGGAGAGCTATTTCGCCACGAGGGACGACCACGATCTCTTGGCGTCGGTGGCGCCGTTCTTCGCTTGGCGCTTGCTCGTCCTGGCGAGCCCCGTCTGGTACCCGTCGATCCCCGACCAGGGCCGAGACGCGCTGCTCTCGGCCGCAGAATATGCGCTCGACGCACCGCGCGTCGATCTCGACGCCTTCGCGGCGGTCGTGCGGCGCGCCCGCACGCTGGCATGAGCGATGCAGCGGTTGATTCCATGAAGTCCAAAGACAAACAGGCCGATCTCGAGGCGCTCGTGAAGAGCCAGCGCGCCCAGAACATGGTCGCGGCCGAAGCGATCGACGCGGTCGCCGGTGCGGCGGCGGGTGCTGCGCTGGGCGTCCTGGCCGGGCCCGTCGGCGTGGCCGCGGGCGCGGCGCTGGGGGGCTTGACCGGTGCCGTCCTCGGTCACGTCACCGCCGAGAACGATCGCGACGCGCGCGCCATCGAGAACGATCGCGACGGCGTCGACGCCGAAGAAGAGTTCTTCGAGGAGCGTCGATCACTCGGGCCCTCCGAGCCGGCTTCGCGCCGCTGAGCACGTATACGAGTCGCTCAGGGTCCGGCAGCGAGCGACGACGCGATCTTCTCGAGGACCGCCATGTCCTCGTCCGCCGCGGCGAGCGCGAAGACGTGTACCGCGCGCAGCTCGCCCAGCTCGACGATCGCCTCTCTGATCTTCACGCCGTCCGGCGTGGCCCACGCGATCCAGGTGGTCGACTTGCCGAGGAGCGAGCCTGCCTCGGTGGTGGTCGGCGGCTCGGGCCCGCCGTCACGCGCGGCCTGGGCGTGCTGCAGCGAGGGGTGCCCGCCGACGTAGACGCCCAGGGTCGCGCCGCGCTCGCCGGCGCGGTTCAGCTTGCGGACGCGGTAGACTTCGAAGTCGGGGCCGGGCTGGGACGAGAGCAAGTAGCCAGGGGGCATGTCTAGCGCGAGCCCCTCGCCGAGCTTGGCGCGCCCGCCCTTTGCCTCGAGCTTGCGTGAGCCGGCGCCGATCGTCTTCAAGATGGCGCGTGCCTCGTCGGCGTACGCGGCGCGCTCGCTGCTCATCTCGGGCAGGATGAAGAACGTGATCTCTTGGAGGCTGCCGTCGGGGTGGCCGACGATCGCGCCGAGCACGAACACCGGTCGATCGGGCAGCGGCGCCGACGTCGGCTCGATGCCGAACATCGGGAGCTTGGCGCCGGAGACCTCGACGATGCGCTCGCCCTTGGCCGCGAGGCGCGTGGCGTCGGAGCGGAGATCGCCCGAGCCGAGGAGGTAGAGCTCGCTGACCATCATCACGAAGCGGGCCAGGCCGTCGGGGCCGCCGCCCTCGAGCACCACGCGGGTCTCGTCCATCGCCGCCTGGGGCGCCGCCATGATCGACGTGCGCCGCGCTTCGCTGACGGCGCCGTCAGGTAGATCGGCGGGCAGGTGGCCCGCCAACAGATCGGCGGTGCTGACATCGGCGATGTCGCCGCCGCCGTCGTTGGTCGTGATCGGCCGCGGCACCGAGGAGCAGCCCGCCGCGAGCAGCGCGACGGCGCACGCGGCGGCGACGGAGCGGGTGACGAGGCCCACGACGTCAGTTGGCGATGGAGGGCTCGACCCCCATCTCTTGGAGCAGGTGGTCGGCACCGCTCACGGCGTCCATGACCCACAGCATGTACCGGAGATCGACGTGGATCGATCGCGTGACCGCGGGGATGAAGAGCCAGTCGCTCGCCATCGACTCGTAGTTGCCGTCGAACGCGAGGCCGACGAGCTCGCCGCGACCGTTGAGGGTCGCCGAGCCCGAGTTGCCGCCGGTGATGTCGAGATCCGAGAGAAAGTCGACCGGCACGTCGCCGAGGCCCGCATCCACGTAGGGGCCGAGCTTTTTCTTGGCGACGGCGTCGAGGAGACCCTTGGGCGAGTTGAACTCGCCGGCGCCGGTGTGCTTCTTCACGACCTCGGAGAGGGTCGTGAACGGGTAGTGCAGCGGCGCGCCGGGCTTCGGCGCGTAGCCGCGGACGGTGCCGTACGTCACGCGCAGGGTGCGGTTCGCGTCGGGGGCGAGGTTGCCGCCCGCCTTCTCGCGCATCGCCTCGACGAACGTGGGGCGCACGAGGGCCATCGCGCCCTCGAGCCGCTTCGAGCGCTCTTCGTACGCCTTGGTCTGCGGGCGGAGCGCCAGGGCCAGCTTGATGACCGGGTCGGCGCTGCGCCGCAGCTCGGCGGTGGTGCCCTTGGTCAGGAGCTTGATCCGCGTCGCTTCGTCGCCGAGCGTCGCCTTTTCGTAGAGGTCGGCGATCGCCTTGTCGATGTCGGCGGGCGGGTAGGGGACGGCTGCCTTCGGGTCCTTGGGCTTGCCCAGGAGCGCCCGAGCGATACCGGCGCGCTTGTCGACCGGCAGCTTGAGCTCGCGCTCGACGACGAGGCGTAGCATCGCCTTGTCGAGCACGGGGCTGTACGACTTCGAGAGCTGCACGAGGCCCTGCTCGATGCGCTTCTGGTTTCGATCCTGGAAGTCGGGGTCGCGCTTGTCGTCGGGCTTCGCGCGCTCCTCGGCGTTGCGGACGATGGTGTGCGCGGCGCCGAAGAGCCGCACCATGCGGAGCAGCTCGCGCACCGACGCGTCGGCGTCGCGGGTCTTGCGGCTGTCCAGGAACGTCTTGACCACCTTGGCCGCCGCGCCGTCGTACTTCGCCTTGCGATCGGGGCTCGCGGCGATCCACTTCTCGAGCTCGGCTTCGGACGCTTGCTTCTGCGCGAGCAGGCCGTCCTTGGTCAGACCCTCGAGCTGACCCTTGTTGTTGGTGAGCCAGTTGGCGAGCCCGCGGATGAACGTCTCGGCCTTGATCGCGAGGTCCTTGTCGGTCTTGGCGATCTTCTCGAGCTCGGCGAGGTACACCTGGCAGAAGTCGATCGTGTAGGGCAGCTCGTACTCGACCGCCTCTTTCACCTCGGCGGCGGTGGTCAGGCGATTGGTGCGGGCCGGGTAGCCGGCCACCAGCACCGCGTCGCCGGGGGTGAGCGGCTTGGTCGCGAGCCGCAGCACGTGGGTCGGTCGAAACGGGACATTGGTGTCCGAGAAGTCGGCGGGCTTGCCATCTTTGCCGACGTACGCGCGATAGAACGCGAAGTCGCCGGTGTGGCGCGGCCAACGCCAGTTGTCGGTCTCGCCGCCGTAGTTGCCGATGCCCTCGGGCGGGGCGTAGACGAGGCGCACATCGCGGATCTCGAGCTGCTCGATGAGCGTGAACTGCCCGGCGCCGAAGTACGAGACGACGGAGCAGCGGATCCCCTCTTTGCCCTTTTCACACTCCGAGACGAGCTTCTTCTGGCGGTCCTCCATCGCCTGGTACCGGACCAGGTCGTCTTTCATCCCGTCGAGGCCGTCCCGCACGTCTTTGGTCACGTCCTTGAAGGCTTGCGTGACGAACACCCGCGCCGCGGGCCCTGCGGATTTCTCGTCGCCGCGCGCCTTGGCCAGGTACCCGTCCGTGATCAGGTTCTGATCCGGCTTGGAGTTGAACTGCAGCGCGCCGGTGACGCAGTGGTGGTTGGTGACGATCAGGCCGTCGGGCGACACGAAGCTCGCCGAGCAGCCACCCAGCGAGACGACGGCGCCGAGCGGAAACTCCATCGGCTTGGTGAGCGCAGACGGATCGATCGTGAAGCCGACCTTTTTCAGCGTGTCGGCCTGGCTCGCGAGCTGCGACGGCATCCACATGCCGCCCGGGTTCTCCCAGACCGGCGGCGGCGGATCGGGCCGCTTGTGGGCGCTGCGGCTGGGGTCCGCCGACCCATCGTTCGACCCGAGATCGCGCGCGTCCGGGCGCTCGGGGTTCGTCGCAGCCGGTGAGCATCCGATGACGCCGACGGCGAGCGCGGGCGCGAAGCGGTGGAGGGAGCGCATGTCGAGTCTCGTAGGTGAGCCCGCCCCGGGGTGCAAGCCGGGGCGAAGCGCCTCATTTCTGACAAGATTTGGCTTGGCTAAAGCTCGGCGAGGGACAACGCTGGCGTGGTGCTGAACCGGGTGCGCCTTCCTCATCGGCGAGCGGCTGGCTGCTCCTTCACCCCCCCGGCCCCCCTCGCCTCGCGAGGGTGGAGGCCGTTGGGCTGGTCGTTGGTGCTCCTCACGGTTTGTGCCTGCGGCGCGCGCAGCACGTTGCCGGGGATGGACGAGAACGAGGGCGCCGGCGGTACGGCCGGCGAGGGGGCGGGCGGCAACCCCTCGACGAAGTCGAGCAGCAGCTCGGGCGCGGGCGGCGAGGGCGGTGTAGGCGGGGTGATGCCGCCGTGCGACGACGGGCAGGTCGTCGCGTGCGGCACCGACGTGGGCGAGTGCATCAGCGGGACGCGCACCTGCCAAGACGGCGTGTTCGGTCCCTGCAACGACGTCGGTCCGATCGAAGAGGCGTGCAACGGCCTCGACGAGGATTGCGACGGCGCCATCGACAACGGCTTCGCCCTCGGTCAGGCCTGCGACGGCCTCGACTCCGACGCGTGCTTCGACGACGTGATCACCTGTCAGGGCTGCTCCCAGGGCCCCGACACCCTCGAGATCTGCAACGGTCTCGACGACAACTGCAACGGCGAGATCGACTCGGACTGTGAGGTCGGCGATTGCCAGCCCACCCTGCTCGTCACGGGGTCGACCCCGTCGAACCCCGCCTGCATCGACTTCCCGGTCGAGGCTGGCTCGACCGGTACCATCCAGTACCCCTGCGGCGGCGGCATGGTGAGCGCGACCCTCGGCACCATCGACTTCACCGGGACGGTGCAGCAGGGGTTCCTCTCGCTCGACGGGGTCATGTTCGTGACCGGCCCGGACGGCTGCGTGTGGCAGACCGATCACCACATCGAGGGCTTCTTGCCGAACGGCCAGCTGACCTACTCGTACAGCGAGTTCGTGTCGGTCTCGGACGGCAGCTGCTGGCAGCCCTGCACCGAGATCGGCGACGTCGAAGTGGAGTGGTGACGGGCGCCGCCCGGTCCTGGGCTCACCCTTCCAACTTCGCGCGGAGCTTCTTCGCCTCTTCGACGCTCTCGGTGTGCCGGAGAGCGGACACGAGCAGGTCGGTCCGCTCGTCGTCGCTGAGCCCGCGGTGGAGCGCGAGCGCCGCGAAGAGGCCGCCGACGTGGCCGGGCATGTTCCCGCGCCAGCCATGAGCGACGAAGAACCGCAGCATGTCGGCGAGCGCGAGGACCTCGCTGCGGGAGGCCGAGGGAGCGCGACGGCACGCTTCGGTGAGCTTGGGGACGAGGCCGAGCATGTCGGCGCGGATCGTGGCGAAAGTCTCGGTGAAGGTCCCCTCGACGTCGTCGGCGAGCACGAGGTGCGGATCGCGCGCGACCAGGTCGGCGAGGCGGTCGAGAAACCGGTCGAGCCTCCGCGCCTTTTCGTGCGGGGTCGCGCCCTCGAGCGCGAAGAGGTGCAGACCGTGCCGCTCCCACTGCGAGATGCCGTGCCGCGAGGGAGCGTCGAACGTGGTCGCGAAGGCGGGCCGCTTGGCGCCCTCGAGCATGGCGCCGATGCGTGACCAGATCTGCCGAAAGTCCGGGTCACGCAGGCCGTAGCCCACGAACAGGAACGATTGGTTCAAGAGGAGCCCCTCGAGCAAGAGCGCCATCGCCGGGCGAGCGCGAAAGAAGCCGTCGTAGTCGTCGCGGCTGAGGACGATGTCACTCGGCGCGACCGCGCAGCCGTGGAACTTCACGACGTAGCAGCCGTCGGGGCTGCCCGTCTTGGCAACGTCGTGCTCGGCCACGACCGGCAGCGCGTGGCGCCTCAGGCCGCCGAGGGCGGTCTCGAGGAGATCGTCGTAGTTGGTGGTGACGAAGTAGCGCGCGGGGAGCGACGCCAAGAGATACTGCGCGACCGTCGGCCGCGCGCCGCTCGCGTCGACCGTGAACGCGCGCCTGATCCGCTCCTCGATCGACGGCGACGTCCCCGCGTTGCGGTACCACTGCGCGAGATCGAGCAGGTACTCGAGGTCGCCGCGCCGCTCGGCTGGATCGACGCCCAGTTGGTCGGCCAGCTCTTCGATCAGGCCGGCCCAGCCCGGCAGACCCGAGCCGGCCGAGAGACCGGACCCCGCGAAGATCACGCAGTCGCCGCGGGCCACCGACGCGACGAGCCGCTCGTCGGGCTCGTCGTGGGCCGCGCCCGGGCCCCTCCGCGCGCGCACGCGCCGGCGGGCTTCGAGCCAGACCTGGTAGTTGGCTTCGGTGAACGCCACGAACGCGACGTCGATGTCGGGCTCCGACGCCACGAAATCGAGCGCCGCCTCGATCTGCGGCTCGGCCACCGTGACCCGATCGTGGCGGGCTCCCCCGTCGCCAGCGAGAAAGCACGGCAGCGCCACCAGCCACGGCTTGGCCTTGCCGGCGGCCGCGAGCGCGTCGCGCGCGCACCGGAGCGCCCCTTGCGTCGCGGCCCGCGCGCGATCGGCCTTGGACATCTGCCGGCCTGCCGCTGCGACCGTCACGACGATCCCGTGCGGCTTGTCGACGCCCGTCGTCTCCACCCAGAACGCCTCGCCCGGCGCGAGCGAGCGGGGCTCGCGACCTTGGCGCAGCGCCGCATACCTCGCGGCGAAGCCGGAAAAGCGTGCCCCGAACGCGGCCGTGAGCTGACCGCCCTCGCTGAGGGACCAATCGGTCGAGTACGCGACCGCGTGAGCCGAGAGCATCGTGATGTCGCCCGAACCGGCGCGGACCGGTGCCCCGGCGCTGCCCCGAGCGGATGTCCCGAGTGGGTGCCCCGAGCGGGCGCGCGGTGCACCGCCGCGGATCAGCCGAGTGCGCCACCGTGGTGCACCGCTCGACGTGCGGCGCAAAAGGCCGCGCGATGGCGCGCTGGTGCAGCTCGTGCACCCGGTGGCGCTCGCGATGGCATTATCGATCGCGGCGCGCACGGAGCTCTCATCCGTGGAGCCGGGCTCGCGGCCCGTGTTCCACGTCGTCGTCTCGCTCTCGGCCCGGGGCGATCCGCTCGAGGCTCGCCCGCCCCTCGCGTGCGTCGTCGCCCTCGACGCCTCCGGCTCGATGCACGGCGCCCCGCTCGCCCACGCGGTGAAGAGCGTCGCAATGGTCTCCGAGATGCTCGCGCCGACCGACGCGCTCGGGCTCGTGGCGTTCGCGGACGGCGCGTCCGAGATCGCGGCGCTCGGGCCGACGACGGCCGAGCACGGGCGCGGTCTGCGCTCGAACGCCGCGCGGATCGGCGCCGGCGGCAACACCAACATCGAGGCCGCGCTCCGCTGCTCGGAGCAGATCCTGTCACGCGCTCCGGAAGCGGCGCGGCGATCCATCCTGCTCCTCTCCGACGGGATGCCCAACGTCGGCGCCTCGACCGCCGAAGCGCTGCGCGCCGTCGCTCGATCGGTTCGCGCGCGCGCCGGCATCTCGTGCCTGGGCTATGGCCCCGGGCACGCCGAGGACATCCTCGCCGCGATCGCGGCCGGTGGGGGCGGACGGTACGCGTTCGTTCCTCACCCGCTTCGTTGCCGGCGCGAGCTCGCGCGTGCGCTCGGCGCGCAAGGCGACGTCACCGTCGACGCGATCGAGGTCGCGCTCGCGCCCGCCGATGGCATCGAGATCGTGCGCGTCATCGGCGCCACCGACATGCGATGGGGCCGCGAGGGCCTCGTCGTCCCGCTCGCCGACATGGAGGATGGGGCCGAGCAGCGCGTCCCGATCGTCGTGCGGATCGTGAGCGAGCTCTCGCCGCGCGGGGTCGTCCTCGTGATCCGGGTGCGTTTCCGCTGCGCTCGAACGGGCAGGCTCGTCGAGCACGAGATCGAGATCACGGTCGACCGCCGGGCGGGGCCGCCCGCGGTCGACCCGATCGTGACCGAGCACGTCCTCTGCGCCGTCGGGGCCGACATCCGGCGTGCGGCGCGCGGTCTGGCGGACGCCCGACAATTCGCGGGAGCAGCCGCGATCCTCCGGGAGGTGCTCGCCAAGATCGACGCCCACGCCCGCGCGGGGAGCGCGATCGGCGCCGAGCTCGGTGAGCTGCGTGAGGCGATCCTCGACGAGATCGTCGGCTACGAGCGGCACCCGGCCCCGGAAGCGTACGCGGCGCTCCGCCGCCAGACCCTGCACGGAGCGGTGTCCAACCTGAGCGTGCTGGCGGAGGGGCCGCTCTCGCGCGAGCTCGGCCGACGCACCGCCGGCCTCACGCGGGCGGCGGTGCTCCGCGTCACGAGCGGGCCGCAGCTCGGCCAATGCTTTCACCTCGGCGACCAGAACCGCATCGGCCGCACGCCGGCAGCGGACGTCTTGCTCCGCTCTCCGCAGGTGTCACAGCGCCACGCCGAGATCTACGCCGTCGAGGGGGCTTACTGGGTCTGCGACCTCTGCTCGACGAACGCGACGTACGTCAACGGTCGCAGGCTCGGCGCGGAGCCGCACGAGCTCGTGAGCGGTGACGGCATTCGATGCGGTGACGTCGACCTGCGGTTCGAGACGACGTGAGAGGCGGTCACGCGCTCGAGCCCCCGAAGAGCTCGACCAGTGTGTCCAGCTCTCCGCCGTCGAGCCACACCCCGCGGCAGTCGATGCAGACGTCGACCCGGACCATGGTGCCGATGCTCCACTCGCGCTCGAACATGACGCCGTCGCACCGCGGGCAATCGAGGGGCTGCTTCTCTTCGGCGATCGCGCCGTCGTTCGGCCGCCGCGCCTGCGCGTAGGCGCGCTGGACGAGGCCGGGGATGCTCGTCGCCTGCCAGCGGGCGCGGCGACGCCGCGCGGCGCTCTCGAGCTTCTCGAGCTCGCCCGCATCGAGGAACGCGCCCCCGCACGACGGGCAGCGATCGATCGTTGTTTGGGCTGGGGGG
>CALKVR010001426.1 GCA_938004815.1 uncultured Polyangiaceae bacterium
GCTTGGGAGGGGCCGACGAGCGAAGCGAGGAGGGGGGTGGGCACCGTCTGCTTCGATCCTTGAGGTGCGTTGGTGCGCACCAACGCACCAGTGGCCCGCGAACAGTCTCCCCCTTCCCGTACGCCCGAGCCGTGCCCGACTACCACGCTTGGCGGAAGATCTGCTCGAAGTCCGCGCGGGTGACGGGGCGCGGGTTGTTCGGGTGGCAAGCGTCGGCGGTGGCGACGTCGACGAGCTTGGGCAGATCGGCCTCGGCGACCTTGGCGTCGCGGAGGCGCGCGGGCACGCCGACCTTCTTCTTCAGGTCGGTGAGCCAGGCGAGGAACCCCTGCGCGGTCGCGTCGGGCAGATCGATCGTCTGCGCCATTCGGCGGAACCGCTCGGCCGAGACGTCGGCGTTGAACGCGAGCGCGTGATCGATCATCACGCCGTTGGCGAGACCGTGGTGCATGTCGGCGACGGTGCCGAGGGCGTGCGCGCACGAGTGCGTCAGGCCGAGGCCCTTTTGAAAGGCGATGGCGCCCATCATCGAAGCCATCAGCATGCCGCCGCGCGCGTCGAGATCGTTCGGTCGCTCGTAGGCGCCGACCAGGTGCGCGGCCGCGAGGCGCAGGCCCTCGAGCGCGATGCCGTCGCAGATCGGGTGGTAGTCCTTGGCGAGGAACGCCTCGACGCAGTGGGTGAGCGCGTCCATGCCCGTCGCCGCCGTCACTGCGGGGGGCAGCCCGGTCGTCAGAGCCGGATCGGCGAAGACGGCGCGCGCCAGGAGCTTCGGCGAAAAGATGATCTTCTTGATGTGGGTCGCGTCGTCGGACACGACCGACGATCGGCCGACCTCGCTCCCGGTGCCGGCGGTTGTGGGGACGGCGACCCAGTACGGGATGTCGCCGTCGATCGGTCGGGCGCCAGGCTTCTCGTCCTCGTAGTCGAAGAGATCGCCGGGGTGGGTGGCCATGAGCGCGATCGCCTTGGCCACGTCGACGGCGGCGCCGCCCCCGAGGCCGACGATGCCGTCGGCGCGGTGGGCTTTGTAGGCGGCGACCCCCGCCTCCACCTGCGTCTTGACCGGATTGCCCCAGATGCCGCTGAACGCCTCGACCTCGAGCCCCGCCCCCGCGAGAGCGGCCCGCGCCTGACCGAGGAGCGGGAGCGCCGCGATCCCCTTGTCGGTCACGATGAGCGGGC
Organism: uncultured Polyangiaceae bacterium; assembly: GCA_938004815.1. Taxonomy (GTDB): domain Bacteria; phylum Myxococcota_A; class Polyangia; order Polyangiales; family Polyangiaceae; genus Xiheicaenibacterium. The sequence continues at coordinate 1,186 of CALKVR010001426.1, forward strand.
GCTTCACCCCCGCGCTCGCGAGGTGCGGCCCGATCATGTCGCGCACGCCGGGGCCGAAGTGGATCGTGGTCGGGAAGCTGAATCGATGCGGCATGGTCGGCTCGATTTAGATGATCTCGAAGTAGCGGGCCAGCTCCCAGTCGGTGACGACTTCTTGAAAGCGCTTCCACTCCCAGAGCCGGGTCGTCACGTAGTGATCGACGAAGCCGTCGCCCAGGATCTCGCGCGCAATGGTCGACTCGCCCAGCCGGTTGGCGGCGTCGAACAGGTTCCGCGGCAGGCGCTCCTTCGGCCCCTCCATGTAGGCGCTCCCGGCGATCGGCGCCGACGTCAGCTCGAGCTTGCGCTCGACGCCCCATAGCCCGGCCGCGATCGTCCCCGCGACGGCGAGGTAGGGGTTCACGTCCGAGCCGGGGACGCGAAACTCGAGCCGCGTCGACTTCGCGCTGCCGGGGATGACGCGGCACGCGACGGTTCGGTTGTCGATGCCCCACGTCGCCTTGGTCGGAGCCCAGAAGCCGTCGACGAGGCGTTTGTAGCTGTTCACTGTCGGCGCGAAGAGACAGAGCAGATCGGGCAAGAGCGTGAGCACGCCGGCCACGAAGCTCTTGAAGGTGGGGCTCATGTGGTGGTCGCCCTTCTCCGAGTAGAAGAGGTTCTCGTCGCCCTTCCACAGGCTCACGTGCGTGTGGCCGCTGCAGCCCGGCAGCGCGGTGCTCCACTTGGCCATGAAGCTCGGCATGATGCCGAAGCGGTGGCCGATCTCCTTGGCCGAGGTCTTGAACAGCACCGCGCGATCGGCCGCCTCGAGCGCCTCGGAGTAGAGGATCGCGGCCTCGGTCACGCCTGGCCCCGTCTCCGTGTGCAGCCCCTCGAGGGGCACCCCGAACGCAGCGAGGTCGTCCATCAGCGCGTTGAAGAACCCCTGGTTCTGGCTCATGCGCAGGAGCGAGTAGCCGAACATCCCGGGGGTGATCGGCTCCGGTGATCGGTGCCCCTTGTCGGCGAGCGACCGCGGCGTCTCGTGGAAGTTGAACCACTCGAACTCCATCCCGACCTTGGCCGCGAGGCCTTGCGCGTCGGCGCGGCGGAGCACGCCCTTGAGGAGCTGGCGCGGGCAGACATGCAGCGGCTTGCCGTTCTCGTCCTCGAAGTCGCCGAGAAAGAACGGCACGCCGCCGTCCCACGGCACGCGGCGGTACGTCCGCAGATCGAGCCGCGCTTGCGCGTCGGGGTAGCCGGTGTGCCAGCCGGTGTACTTCGCGTCGTCGTAGCAGACGTCGCCCGCGTCCCAGCCGAACACGACGTTGCAGAAACCGAAGCCCGATTTTACCGCGCCGAGGAACTTGTCGCGGTGCAGGTACTTGCCGCGCAGGATGCCGTCGATGTCGGTGATCGCGACCTTGACCTTGCCGTGGGGGCCCTTCTCGATTTCGCTGATCAACACCTTCGGTTTCGTTTGCGTCATCGTTCGCTCCTCGATGAGAGCGGCTCGAGCGCGCGCTCCCGAACGTCTTGGGGGATCAGCGTGAAGTAGTAGAGCAAGCCCGCCGCCAAGAGGCCCCCGTAAACGAGGCCGAGCTGGGGAGTCGCTACGGCGAGCGCGACGATCGCGGCCAGCGCGAGGGCTAGAGCGACGCCCGGCACGACGGGAAAGCCCGGAGCGCGGAACGGGCGCGGCAGATCGGGGTGCGTCTTGCGCAAGCGAAAGAGCGCGGCCATCGAGAGCACGTACAGCGTCACCGCACCGAACACGCTGATGGTGATGATCTCGGCCGTCTCGCCGGAGAGCAGCGCGGCGACGCCGACGAGCATGTTCACGATCAGCGCCGCCGCTGGCGTCTTGCGCGTGGGGTGCACGCGCCCGAGAACGCGCGGCGCGTAGCCGACGCGCCCGAGCTCCATCGTCGCCCGGCCCGCGACCAGGATGATGCCGTGGAACGAGGCGACGAGGCCGTTCAAGCGGACGCCGACGAGGAGCAGGTAGAGCGGGTGCGCGTCGCCGACCACGTGCTTCATCACGAGCGGCAGCGGGCTGTCGCTCGTGACGTCGGAGCCGGGCGTCGGGTACACCGCCGCTTGCCACCCGGCCACGCCGACGCCCGTGAAGAGGATCAGCAGCGCCAGCGCCACGAGGGTGCCCATGGCGGTGAGAAAGCCGCGCGGGAGGTTCTTCTGCGGATCGCGCGCCTCTTCGGCGACGTTCGCGACGCCCTCGATCGCGAGGTAGAACCAGATCGCGAACGGGACGGCGCTCAGCACGCCGCGCCAGCCGTTCGGCATCGGATCGCTCGAGAAGGCCTGCCACGAGAAGCTCGTGCCCGCGACGCCGGCAAAGATGAGCAGCTCGACCACGGCGATCACGGTGATCGTGAGCTCGAAGACGGCCGAGACGCGCACGCCCCAGATGTTGATGCCGGTGAAGAGGACGTAGGCCGCGAGGCCGATGAGGGTGGGGGAAACACCTGGGAAGTAGAGGCCCAGGTACGCGCCGATCGCGGCCGCGATCGCGGGCGGCGCGAAGACGAACTCGATCCACTGCGCCAGGCCCGCGACGAAGCCGAGCTTTCCCCCCAGGCCGTGGTGCGCGTAGATGAACGCGCCGCCCGCGCGTGGCATCGCGCAGGCGAGCTCGGCGTAGCCGAGCACGAACGTCACGTACATCGTCGTGACGAGCGCGGTCGCGATCAGCATCCCGTACGGGCCGCCCTCTTTGAGCCCGAGGTTCCAGCCGAAGTACATCCCCGAGATGACGTAGCCGACGCCGAGGCCCCAGAGCATGAGCGGGCCGAGCGTTCGCTTCAGCTCCGTACCCCCGGCGGCGGCGACCTCGCTCATTGGCGGCAGGGTACTGACAAAGTCACGGCGGCCGCCACGTGCTCGAGCCGCCTTTGCCGCTCTCGCGGACGATCCGCGCGCGCTCCACGAACCGATCGAACGCCGCGAGCAACGTCGCTTCGGGCTCGGGCCCCTCCAGGATGCCGATCGCGCGCGCCACCGCCTCGAATGTGGAGAGCTTGCCCTCGACGGGGCTGCGCCGCAGACCGTAGCGTGACGGCGGCCCCGCCGGCAGTTGGACGATCTCGGCCCCGGCGATGTCGGGGTCGCGGTTGATCATGCGCCGCGCCTGGCCGAACGTGCCGTCCGGGACGACGAGCACGAGATCGGGGCTCGCATCGGCGGCCGTGAGCGTGCGCGCGCGCTCCTCGGGGTACAGCACGAGGCGCCTCCCCGAGAGCGGGGACCGCACGGGCCCGCCCCGCTCGCCGCGCACCCGTACGTCGACGCCGTGCACGATGCGCGCGAGGAGACGCCCGGTGTTCGTGCTCTTGTGCGTCTCGATGTGGTGAATGACCAGCGCGATGCGCGTCGCGAGCGTCAGCTCGGGCAGCTCGCTGCACAGGCACAAGCCTGGCGGCAGGCCGCAGCCGCCGCAGCGGCGCAGGCCTCTCGAGCGGATGGTGGCGTCGTTGAACGCCGGTGATTGCGGGACTGGCAGGCGGCCAGCTTAGCGCGCGGTCGCGCGCGCGGTCAGCTGCTGGACGAACCAGGCCAAGAGGCCCCACGCCGCGATCTGCGTGAGCGTGTACGACCACGACAGGATGGGGAGCACCGTGTTGGCGGCGGGCCCCAGCGAGACGAGCATCGAGGGCCCCGCGCTGAAGAACAGCTGGAGGAAGAGCGCGATGAGGTAGCAAACCCACCAGATCGCGACGAGGTAGCCGTTCTCGTCGCCGGCGCCGCGGCGCCACGCATCGCGCAGCGCCATGTACGGGATCGCGAACTGCGCGAACGGGATGAACCAACCCCCGATCGCCATCGCGTTCGAGAAGCGCGCCCCACCGCGCGTGGCGCGGACCCAGGTGTACACCCGCGCGAACCACACGAAGTAGCAGATGAGCGCGATGAGCCCGAGCAGGCCGCGAAGGCCGTCGGTCACGAGCAAGTACGTCTGCGGATCGCCGAACGCGCGACCGAGGGGGACGAACCGAAACACGAGCGGCAGCGCGGCGCGGATGCCCAGGAACACGAGCGCGGTCTGCCCCGCGCTCGCGATGCTCGGGATGAGGTCGGCCGGGATCGCAGCCGGGGCGGGCGCCCACTGACCGCCCGCGGAGGGTGCATACGGGTTCTGCGGGTACGGGGCGCCGGGCTGCGGTTGCATCGCTCGCCCTGGTACGCCGGGGCGACGCGAAGCTCCCTCTCGCCCGAGCCGCGGTCGGCTCAGCCCGCCGCGAGCACGCGGGTGCGGGCGATGAGCTCGCGGCAGGCCGCGATGGCCTCGCGTGATCGCGGCACGTACACGTCGGAGGCAACCGCCTCGGGCAGATCGACGAGGATGTCGTTCGCGATCGCCATCGCGATCGAGCCGACCTGCTCCATGCTCGGCCGCTCTGTCGGCGTCTTGCGCAACATCCAGGCGACGAGGCGCGCGAGGCCGGCGTCGGCGCGGCGCTCGAGGGACGGGGGCAGGTAGCTCAGGTGCGCGAGCGCCGGATCGAGGCCGGCCGCGACCGCGAAGTGCCCGCCGAAGAGCGCGCGGAACGCGACGACCCCAAGCGAATAGACGTCGGTGGCAGACGAGCAGGGGTCGCCGACCACCTGCTCGGGCGCCTGGAACATCAGGTGCTGCGCGTCGTTGCCGCCGGGAAAGCGGATGCAGCCCGCGACGCGGATCACCTCGGCGGACGGGCCGGTCAGCCAGATCCGCTCCGGCGAGACGTGGCGATGGACCAGGTGCAGGCGGTGGAGGGCCGAGATGCCCCTCGCCGCGCCGACGAGCATGCGCGCCACCCGCTTCGACGAGAGGGCCCACTGCGTGCCGAGGACGTCGGCGAGCGTCTCGCCCTCCAGCCACGGCAAGACCACGTAGTCCGCGCCGGTGTTGCCCTCACGCCACGCGATCGGGATCTCCAGGTTGGGGTGCGGGACGCTGCGGAGGATCCGGTAGGCGAGGAGCGCGCTCGACCGGCTCGATCGATCGTTCAGCGTCGCCTGCCGCACGAGGACGGAGCCGCCCTCCAGCAGGTCGGTCGCGTGCCACACCGTCTCGGCCGGGTAGCGAGCGATGATCGACGTCAACTGCCACCGATCCTCGAGGACGCGCTCGATCGCTTGCTCGCCGCTGATGTGTCTCATTGGGTGCTCCAACGACCCGCTACGCAGCGAACGTGCCAACACCACGAACGACGCGGTCGGAGAGCCCGAGCGTCGAATGGCCGCGCAATCGAACGTCTGCGTCATGCCCGATCGCACGCGTCGCCGCCACGCTCGCGCGGGGCCGCTGCCTCAGCCGTCGGTCAAGCGACCAGCGCGATAGTCGTCGAAAGCGCGCTGCAGCTCGTCTTCGGTGTTCATCACGAACGGCCCGCGGCGCGCGATGGGCTCGCCGATCGGCTCGGCGCTGACGACGAGAGCGCGCGCGCCGTCGCCTCCAGCGGTGGCGACGAACGTGCTGCCTGTGCCGAGCACTCCCAGCTCACGTGGGGTGATGCGCCGCGCCTCGGGCCCCGCGTCGAGGCTACCCGACAGCAGGTAGACGAAGCCGTTGTGAGCGGGCGCGACCTCGAGCTCGAGGCGAGCGCCCGGCGCGAACGTGACGTCGAGCATCGTCGGCCGGACCACGATCCCCTCGACGGGCCCGCGGATGTCGGCCGCCGATCCGGCGAGGACGCGGGTCGGCCCGCCGGCCAGCGACGTCTCGGGCACGTCCGGGCGCTGGATGTCCTGGTACCGCGGCGCCGTCATCTTCAGGCGGCGGGGGAGGTTCACCCACAGCTGAAAGCCCCACAAAAGGCCGCTCTCTTGCTTCGGCATCTCGGAGTGGATGATGCCGCGGCCCGCCGTCATCCACTGCACGCTGCCCGGCGCGAGCCGACCGTGGTTGCCCACGCTGTCTCGGTGCTCCATCGCGCCGTCGATCATGATCGTCACGGTCTCGAAGCCGCGATGCGGGTGATCGGGGAAACCCTTGAGGTAGTCGCCGGGGCTGTCGCTGCGGATCTCGTCGAGCATCAGGAACGGATCGAGGAGCGGCAGCGCCCGCGAGCCGATCGTGCGACCGAGCGCGACGCCGGCGCCGTCCTTGGTCTGCTGCGCAGCGACCACCTGAGCGATCCCGCGCGCCTCGGCGCTCGCCTTTCTCGGGTCGATCGGCGCGTCGGTCGTCGACCGACAGCCGGCGGCCCACAACGCGCCCGCCGGTGCGGCGGCGAGGAAGGAACGTCTCCCGACTCGAACGCTCATCCGTCCCCATCGTAGTCGATTCTGTTGAAGCGGCAGCTCTCCGTGCGAACATCGGTGCGATGCGCTCGCCGAAGTCGGGGCCGGTTCTGCTCGCCATCGCCATCGCGGTGGCGTTCGAGCCCGGCTGCGGCGACGACGGCACCGGCGGGGGCGGCGGCCAGGGCGGCGCCGGCGGCGCCGGGCCGACCAACACGAGCAGCTCGACCAGCTCGACCACGAGCAGCACGTCGGACGGCGGAGGGGGCGCGAGTGCTCAGGG
>CALKVR010001427.1 GCA_938004815.1 uncultured Polyangiaceae bacterium
TTTTTCTTTTCGCCCGAGGCCGCGCCCGGCGGCGCGGGCGTGGCCGCCCCGCCGAGATCGAAGACGACGAGGACGGCGTGCACCGGCACCACGGCGCCGACGGCGCCGCGGAGCTCTTTGATCGTGCCCGCCTTGGGCGAGGTGATGGTGACGGTCGCCTTGTCGGTCATGACCTCGACCATCGGCTGGTCCTCTTCGACGACCTGGCCCTGATCGACGAGCCATTTCACGATCTCGCCCTCGGTGACGCCCTCACCGATATCGGGAAGCTTGAACTCGTACGTGCTCATCTCGGTCTCCGACTAGTAGCGCGCGGTTTCCAGCACGGCGGGGACGATGCGATGCGAGAGCGGGAGGTACTCGTTCTCGAGCGTGTACGGGAACGGCGTGTCGAAGCCGGTGACGCGCTTGGGCGGAGCCTCGAGGTGGAGGAACGCCTTCTCGTTGATCATGGCGACGATCTCGCCGCCGAGCCCGCAGCTCTTGGGCGCCTCGTGCACGATGACGACTCGCCCCGTCTTCTTCACGCTGTTGATGATGGTGTCGATGTCGAGCGGCCAGAGCGTGCGCAGGTCGATGACCTCGACGTCGACGCCTTGCGACGCGCACTTCTGCGCGGCGTCGAGCGCCTCGTAGAGCATGGCGCCCCAGGTCACGATCGTGACGCCGCTGCCCTCTTTCACCACGCTCGCCTTGCCGAGCGGGACCGTGTAGTCGCCCTCGGGCACGTCGCCCTTGGCCGCGCGGTAGACGCGCTTGGGCTCGAAGAAGAGGACGGGATCCGGATCGCGGATGCTCGCGAGCAGCAGCCCCTTGGCGTCGGCCGGGGTCGCCGGGCAGACGACCTTGAGCCCGGAGACGTGGATGAACTGCGCCTCGGGCGACTGCGAGTGGTAGTGGCCGCCGCGGATGCCGCCGCCGACGGGCGTGCGAATCACGAGCTTGGAGCTGTACTCGCCGCCGGAGCGGTACCGGTACTTCGCCAGCTCGCTGACGATCTGGTCGTAGGCCGGAAAGATGAAGTCGGCGAACTGGATCTCGGGCACGGGGACGAGGCCGTACAGCGCCATCCCGATCGCGGCGCCGATGATGCCGCCCTCGCTGAGGGGGGTGTCGATGACGCGGTCGTCACCGAACTCGTCGAAGAGGCCCTGCGTCACACGAAAGACGCCGCCGACCTTGCCGACGTCTTCGCCCATCACGACCACGCGCGAGTCGCGCCGCATCTCGAAGCGCAGGGCATCGTTGATGGCCTGCACCATGTTCATCTGGGTCATTTCTTAGGTTCCTGCCCGGAAGGTTCGTGCCACTTGCGTCTTCATCTGGGTTCCGCTCTGGCCAGGCTGCGACCTCACGTCTGTACCGCTCTCCCCGCAGAACGATTCGAGCCAGGGGCCGCGCCCCTCGCTCGCTTCGTGCAACGTTTCAGCCGCCATCTGCACGGGCGAGGAGCGTGAGCCCCGCAGCCCGGAGGTGGGGTGAGGCCGCGCAGCGGCCGAGGGGTCTGCATCAGACCCCTGGCTAGAGACGCTCTGCGGGGACGCCGATTGCAACACCCACGACCCAGCCAGGCGAGTCGCTCGCAGTGATAGGACCGTTGGTTGTGCACGAGTCGAGGTTCGGGGTTCATCTCAGCGTCGGCGCGTGGTCCAAAACAAAAACCGATCAACCGTGGCCCTTGGCGCGGGGGCCGGCGAGGAGCTCGGCTTGCTGCTCTTTGAGGTGCCAGGGAAGCTCGGCGTAGACCTCGGTGAAGAGCGACTCGAGCGAGGGGCCAGGCGTCTTCTCGGAGACCTGGATCGCGGCCTTGAGCTCGGCGTCGATCTCGGCCTCGATGGCCTTGTCTTGCGCTTCGGTCCAGCCGTACGCGGTGGAGATGTGCTTGCGCAAGCGCGCGAGGGGGTCTTGTGCGCGCCACGGATCGAGCGTGCCGTCGGGGCGGTACGCCTTGGGGTCGTCGCTGGTCGAGTGGCCGCTGAGGCGGTAGGTGAGCGCCTCGATGAGGGTCGGCCCCTCGCCCTTGGCGGCGCGCGCGACCGCGTCGCGCGTGACCTTGACCACGGCGAAGAGATCGTTGCCGTCGACCCGCACGCCCGGCATCCCGTACGCGATCGCCTTTTCTGCGAAGGTGCGGCTCGCGGTCTGGCGCTCGGTGGGGACGCTGATGGCCCAGCCGTTGTTGCGGCAGAAGAACACGGTGGGCGTGCGGAACACGCCCGCGAAGTTCATCCCGTTGTGGAACTCGCTCGAGCTCGTCGCGCCCTCGCCGAGGTAGACGATCGTGACGAGGTCGTCCTTTTTCTGCTTGGCGGCCCAGCCGAAGCCGACCGCCTGGGGGATCTGGGTGCCGATCGGCGAGCTGACGCTCGTCACCTTGGCCGCCTTGAAGCAGTAGTGGTCGGGCATCTGGCGGCCGCGCGCCGGGTCGTTCTGGTTGCCGAACATGTTGTCGACGTATCGCTGGAGCGGCATGCCCCGCCACAGCGCCGCGCCGAACTCGCGGTAACAGGGGAACAGCCAGTCTTGCGCGCGGAGCGCGTAGGCGCTGCCGAGGATGGCCGCCTCTTCGCCGAGCGAGCCGATGTGGAACCCGATGCGGCCCTGGCGCTGGAGCGTGACGAGCCTGTCATCGAGCACGCGCGTTCGCATCATGGCGCGGTAGAGCGCGAGCACCTCGTCCTTCGACAGCTTGGGATCGTGGCGCGGATCGAGCGAGCCGTCGTCTCGAAGGACCTTGACCACGTCGTCGGCCTTGGTGTCGCCAGGGTGCCGGGCCACGGCCGGGCCCACGGCGAGGCTCGACGGATCGAGGCCGCCGGCACCGTTCTGGACCGTCGCTTCGGCAGGCGCCGCGCCGGGCGCGGACGGATGGGGGAGCGAGCTCATGGGCCCGACCCTAGTCAATGTTCGCCGGGCGTCCAGGCCCTAACGGCAGGCCTGTCGCGCGTCAGCCGATCGCGGCTTTGGCTGCGTCGATCGCGCGGTCGACGGCAGGCGTGCCGAGGCCGAACTGCGCGGCCAGCTTCTCCATCGTTTCGCGCTCGACGCTGCTCACACCACCGGAGATGTGACCTATCAGTGCCGCAACGCGCAATACCTCGTGCTGCTGCTCGGGCTTGGGCACGGTGCGCGCGACGAACTGGATGCGGCGATCGGCGCCGTCCTCGGCGTAGGCCGACTCGAGATCCGAGAGGAGCGCCGCGACCTGCGCCGCGTCGAGGGGGTGATCGGTCGCCGCGAGCACGACCTGCTCGAACGTCGCCCGCTCGTCGGCGTCGAACTCACCGTCGGCGTGCGCCACCAAGAACGCGCCCTCGACGAGCGCCTCGAAGAGCGCGGCCGCGGCGGGGTCGAAGCCGGTCGGGGGCGTGTCCTCGTCGCCCGTGGGGCGGGTGCCGTAGAGCTTGGCCGCGCGCGTGAGGATCGAGTTTTTCTCGCCGGGCTCGGTCGCGCCGACCACGTCGCCCGGGCCGAGCGAGCCCCGGGCGATACGGAGCGAGCTCGCGATGCGTTCGATGAGGCTCTGGTCGACGCCCATTTTCCGGCCCTCAGACTTTACGGTCGCGACTTCAGCGTCAAGCCCGATGCTCCCCCCTCACGCCGTGAGGGCTCTGTTCACTGCCCGGCCCCTGACAGGGCCGGCGCGGCGGGGGCGGAGAATCCACAGGAACGCAAGTCATCGACCACACGAGCAGCGCCTGCTTTCGGATCGCGTTAAGCTCGGACACCCGTGTCTCAACGCGCCGGCCCGCCCCCTGCCCCCGCTCGCCCGTTTGCGGCGATGAGCGGCCCCCTGGGGGGGAGCATCTCGGGCGAGGGCGGCCCCGGGGCGCGTTACGCGGTTCGTTTCGAGGTCCTCGCCCCGATCGCGGTCGGCTCGACGGCCCGCGTCGACCTCTGCCGCAGCCTCGGCCCGGCCCACCCGGGGGCGACCCCCAACCCGGCCGCGCGGCCCGGCCACCTCTTTGCGGTCAAACGGCCCCTGCCCGAGCTCGCCTCCGACGAGATGGTGGGCAAGCGCTTCCTCGACGAGGTGTGGATGACGGCCTCGCTGCGGCACCCGAACGTGGTGACGGG
>CALKVR010001428.1 GCA_938004815.1 uncultured Polyangiaceae bacterium
GCCGTGGACGCGGGGCAGGAGGCCCGCCTCGGTGACGATCGGGCGGATGGTCTTGCCGTCGCGGCCGTCGATGCGGACGCGCTCTTCGATCACCATCGTGCGGACGACGTGCGCCTTGCGCTCCTCGAACTCGGCCTTGATGAGCCCTTCCGAGGCTTTGTATTTCTCCTCACCGAGCTCGGCCTTCAGCGTCTCGCTGATGCGCTTCTTGATCTCGCTGTAGCCGTCGTACCGAGCCTTCTTGTTGAGGACGCGGGTCGCCTTGCTCAGGTCGGCGTCGGCGAGCTGCTTGATGCGCGCGGCGATCGTGGGCTCGAGCGCGGCCGCGGCCCACTCGCGCTTCGGCTTGCCGACGGCGGCGCGCATGCGCTCGATGAGCTCGATGATCGGCTGCGCTTCGCGGTGAGCGAACATGAGCGCGTCGATGATCTCGGTCTCGCTCGCCTCGCTCGCGCCGCCCTCGACCATGACGATGGCGTCTTTGGAGACGGCGACGACGAGATCGATGTCGCTCTTCTCTTGCTCTTCTACCGTCGGGTACGCGAGCAGCTCGCCGTCTTTGCGGCCGACGCGGATGCCCACGATCGGGCCGTCCCACGGGATGTCGGAGATGTGGATGGCGGCGCTGGCGCCCGTCATCGCGAGGACGTCGGCCTTGTTCTGCTTGTCGCTCGAGAGGACGGTGGCGATGATCTGCGTGTCCTTCTTGAACCCATCGGGGAACAGCGGGCGCAGCGGGCGGTCCATGATGCGGCAGGCGAGGATCTCTTCTTCGCGCTGGCGCCCCTCGCGCTTGAAGAAGCCGCCCGGGATGCGGCCCGCGGCGTACGTCTTTTCGACGAACTCACAGGTGAGCGGGAAAAAGTCGAGGCCGGGGCGCTCCTCGGTGCAGACGGCGGTGACGAGGACAACCGTCTCGCCGTAGGTGATGAGGACCGAGCCGTGCGCCTGCTTGGCCAGGCGGCCGGTCTCGAGGGTGAGCTTGCGGCCGCCAACGGTGACGGATTCACGTACGAACATGGGAATTTCGAGCCTTTCTCTCGCCGGAGCGAGGCCGCGTGACGTGCGGCGTAGCGCCGGGCGGCGGGTGCTCTCTTCTTCCTCGTTCTCTGCCGAGGACCACCGTCTCGCGGGGTGCTCGGCAGGGAGCGAAGTCGAAGCGGAGGGCCCTGCCCGGGTGTCGATGCCAAAACGACGAGGGGCCCGCTCTCTCGAGCAGGCCCCGTTCGCGTCTACTTACGAAGGTTCAGCTTGGTGATGATGCCGCGGTAACGCTCGACGTCGATGCGGCGCAGGTAGTCGAGCTGCCGGCGACGCTGCGAGACGAGCTTGAGCAGGCCGCGCCGCGAGTGGTGATCTTTCTTGTGGGTCTTGAAGTGCTCGGTCAGCTGGTTGATGCGCTCGCTGAGGAGGGCGATCTGAACCTCGGGCGACCCGGTGTCGCTGTCGTGCTGACGAAACGTCTGGATGAGCGTGGACTTCTGATTCGGGTGGAGCATGTTCTCCTCGACGCCCGACCGGGAGCAGGCTGCTCGCCGCCCCATGGTGGGCCGATTGGTTACCTACAAAGGCGGCGGACTATACCGCCTGGCGGCCTGACGTCAATCTCGGCCGGATCGCGGCCGCGACCTGACAGACCCTCGGCCCCGAGGTAGCCTCAACCCTCGGATGGCTCGAACCCCGCCGCTCGGTTCCAAAGAAGGAGCGCCTGCGGCCCCCGATCCGCTCGGCCCGCTGAGCTCTCCGTCGCTCGGCACCCAGCGCACCGCCCTCGGGCACGTTGCCGCTCCGGCGGCCGCGCGCACCAATCCGCAGGGCGAGGCGTCGATCATCCGCGGCGGCACGCTGCCGCCGAGCCCGCACCCGCCCCTGTCGTCGCCCGACCTCGGCGCCGCCTTCAGCTCCAACCCCATCCTGCCGCTCAGCGACATCCGCGGCTCGCGCGCCTCGCTCACCTCGCAGACCGACGGCATCCTGCCCAAGCTCTGCCCCGAGTGCTTGCTGCGCTACCCCGCCGAGTTCCGTGTCTGCCCCAAAGACGCGTCCGAGCTGATCGACGCCGAGGCAGAGGACGACGACGAGTTCGTCGGCCGCACCCTCTCGGACACCTACGCGATCGTGCGCGCCGTCGGCGAGGGCGGGATGGGCCGTGTGTACGAGGCGCGCCACACGCGCATCGGGACCAAGCGCTTCGCGCTGAAGCTCCTCCACCCCGAGTTCGCGCGACAGCCCGAGGTTCTCTCGCGCTTTCAGCGCGAGGCCGAAGCGGCCGCGTCGATCCGCAGCCCCTTCGTCGGCGACGTGTACGATATCGGTCGCACGCAGGACGGGCGGCCCTTCATCGTCGCCGAGTTCCTCGAAGGCGAAGAGCTCGCCAACTTTCTCCGCGCGCGCACCCGCCTCGGCGTCGACCTCGCGATCCGCATCACGCGCCAGATCTGCAAGGCGCTCGCCGCGGCCCACGCGAAGGGCATCGTTCACCGCGACCTGAAGCCCGAGAACGTGTTCCTGGTCGGCGACCTCTCCGCGCCCACCGCGAAGGTGATCGACTTCGGGATCTCGAAGGTGCACGAGGCGGGCGGCCAGTCGCTGACCAAGACCGGCATGATCATGGGCACGCCGTCGTACATGGCGCCCGAGCAGGCCAAGGGAGAAAAGGTCGACCACCGCGTGGAC